>JAHIHJ010000105.1 GCA_018899795.1 Methanobacteriota archaeon | reverse complement strand
GACTATGTTCCCGGCAGGTATCTTTTCCACTTCGATGCGTTCTGCTCCCATGAAAATACCAACAGACTGAATCCTGTTCGCATTTGGCATCCCTGAGATGAATATTTCCTTTCCCCTCTCAAGTGTGCCAGAGAAAAGCCTGCCGCTTGCGACCTCGCCAGCGTGCGGGTCTGTTGTAATATCAGTTATCATGAGCGCCACTTTGCCGTTGCGATCTACGTTTGTCATGGATTTGCCGATATCATTTTCTTTATCGCCATGCCAGATGACCTTTATACGCTCTTTCTGGGCATCCACCGGGCTTGGCAGGAACTTTATTATCATTTCATTCATTACTTCATGAAGCGGGCATTTCTTTGCCAGTTCAGCCTGCTTATCAGCCTGGCATAATTCGATTATATCCTTGAAAGTGACACCCGTCTTTTTCATATACGGGATGCTTATTGCCCAGTTATTGAGAGCAGATCCGAATGCCACTTTGCCTATTACCGGGTCAAGCTTTAATTTATCATAATCATCCGGTTTCAGGCCCTTAACGATCTTATTGACCTTATCGATCACAAGACCAAGCCTCATCTGCATATCCTGCGGTGTGAGCTTGATCTCATTTATTAACCTGTCCACTTTGTTTATGAAAAGTATCGGGCGCACGTTCTCTCGCAGCGCCTGCCTCAGCACGGTCTCAGTCTGGGGCATTGGTCCTTCCACCGCGTCCACCAGCACGACCGCGCCGTCCACCGCGCGCATTGCTCGCGTGACGTCGCCGCCAAAGTCCACGTGACCCGGCGTATCAATGAGATTAATGAGGTATTCCTTGCCATCAAACTCATGCACCATCGAGACCGTTGCAGAATCGATGGTAATTCCGCGTTTCTGTTCTTCTTCGTCAAAGTCCATGAATAACTGCTCGCCTGCCAGTTCTGATGATATCATGCCTGCGCCGGCGAGAAGATTATCTGAAAATGTTGTTTTGCCGTGGTCGATATGCGCTACTGTGCCGATGTTCCGGATGAACTCCGGTTTATCCATCAGCGCTACGACGCGCTCAACCATTTTCTTTCGTCTGCCCATATTAAATTACCTCTTTTCTTAGAAATTTTTATTTCACTATTATTCTAACCTATATAAACACTTTGAAAACAGGGAAAACAGCATGGGGAGTCAAAATAGAGGCAAATCATCATCTTTTCAACCGTTTTATGGTATGTTTCTTCTTTTCTATCGCCTGCGCCGCCGCCACATCCACTGCCCTCTTCATTTCGTCAAAATTCCGCGGCGTCTTCTCACCTACAAGCTTCTTTATCGGTGTATATGCAGATTCCCTGAAGCGGGGTGTAAAGTCATGGACTTCTCCATTAACCAGAAGTTCTGCTCCCTCACCCACTACGACCTTCCCAACAATATCCACAGCCACGCCTTTTTTCCGTACGCATTCAAGGATATCATCCACATGTTCAGGCGGTGCGATTATAAGGAGTGCGTCAAGAGACACGCCCAGATAATCTATCTCAAGTGAATCCAGCATACTGAGGACTTTCTTATTTACAAGGGCGTGAAGCTTTTCTTCCTCAAAGACGAGTTTAACATGAGCTGTTCTTGCGATCTCCTTTGCATCCCCCCGCACGCCGCCGTTGGTGACATCTGTCATCGCGTGTATCTTTTCGATTAGCCCTGCTTCCAGAAGCGCTTCACAGGCATCGATGAACTTGAGGTTTATTGTCTCATCTACGGTGCTATGCTTTCCGTAATAAAGCGCGGTTGTCGAGATAGTCCCCCCGCCTGCGCCTTCTGTCATCATAATAATATCACCAGGGGCTGCCTGGATGCGCGCGGTAAGGTTATCAGCTATCCCGACAGCGCCCACGCCTCCCGTCATCCGCTCGCCGATGACCATATCCCCGCCGATACGCAGGGTGCTGCCTGTAATAAGGGGTATTCCGGTCAGTTCTGATACGGTCGTGATGCCTGCGATATGATCAAATATCTTTGCCACGTCGCCGTCGTCTGCAACATGGATGTCAGATAGCATAGCCACAGGGCGCGCTCCCATGACGTAAATGTCCCGCAGAGCGGCGCGGGCGACGTGAAAGCCTGCAAGGAAGGGGAAATCAGAAAGGCGCGAGTGCATGCCATCTATGGTTACGACAAGGTACTGTCCCCCTGCGCGCACAACCCCGGAATCATCAAGATGCGAAGAATCTACGACCGCAGAAGTTCTTCCGATAACCTCGGCTATCTTCTCATGAGTATAGAAATCACCCATTCCCCTTGAACCAACGCCGAAATCACCCATTGTGACGCCTGATATGGTTGGAGTAAGCAATTCGCCTCCGGGCTTGATCACAGCCTTTGCTTCCACGATCACTGCGCTTGCTATCTCTTGCGCATGCTTTCGTGATATCTTCTTTATCTCAAGTATCCTGTCTGCAAGCTTTTCTTCGAGAGCCTTTTCGTTTCGCAGGATTCCGCGTTTTGCATATCCTTCAAGGTCCATAGCTCTCCACAAAATTTTTGAGCAATTTTAATCCGATAGAGCCGCTTTTTTCAGGGTGGAACTGGGTGCCCAGAACGTTTCCTGCAACATTTGTGATAACCGCAGGGAAATCCAGCCCGTAATCGCACAGTGCAACTGCGTTTTTTTCATCAGTACTTACATAGTAAGAGTGCACGAAATAAACAAATGAACCATCTTTTATGCCTTTTAGCAGAGGAATATCTTTCCTGATGATAAGTGAGTTCCATCCCATATGAGGGACTTTCAGTTCAGATCGTGGGAAGCGCACTACTCTACCCGGAATTAAATCTATGCCACCGTGTACGCCGCCCTCTTCGCTTTCTGAAGCCAGCATCTGCATACCGAGGCAGATGCCCAGAAGGGGCTTACCATCATTAACTGCATCTTTCACCACGCGCGTAAGCGTTGAAAAATGCATCATTGCATCGCGAAAAGCTCCGACTCCGGGAAGTATCAGCGCGTCGGCTCGGTCGATTGATGAGGGGTCGTTCGAGATCTCTGCTTCTGCGCCAACGTATTGAAGGGCTTTTTCGATGCTGCGAAGGTTTCCGAGACCGTAGTCGATGATGATGGTTTTCATTTTGTCCTTTTTACGTATAGGAAAGTATAAAGTAGTATCTTATACCGCTGCTGAAATGATAGTTGAATTCTTGGCTTTGAATTGAACTGTTCCAAAAAAACCTCTTTTTTAGAACAGAAACGAAATGTTCTTATATTCAGAACACTTATAAATATCTGTATGAAATCCAACGGTCACCATGTAGCTAAAGCGGATGATATCCTGAACCAGTGGGGTTTTGTTTCAAATCCATATTATGACCATGAACTCTTACCCGACATACTTTTCGAATTATTCGTGAACAGGGAAGCAAGTATAGGGGAATTTTATAAGTCCATGAAATTGAATACGAGCATCTTCTGCATTGAAGGTGATTACGGAGTTGGAAAGTCATCATTTTTCAGGAGATGCGCTCTGGGGCAGGAACAACTGGACAATTCAAGTATTAGAACCAACAAAATCACGATCACAAAAGATGCTGCTGAGACTTCATTTTTTCTTACGGTTTTGAGTGCGGTTATCAATTCTCTTAAAGTAGTTTCAAACCTGAGCCAGAAATCAAAGGATAAGCTTACTGAAATAGAAAATGTAGTAACTATTCAAAGACAGCAAAGTACTGCCGGTTCAATCTATGGTTTTATTGGTCATACAAGAACTTCTGGAAAAAGTGAACAACATTCTCCCAAATATACAAATTTAAATATGCTTTCTGATCTATCAGAAATTGGTGAAATCTGCAAGGTCGAACTGGATAAGAAAATAATACTACCTATAGATGATCTCGAATCCGAAAAATGTGACCTTGATCAAGCAATATATCTGGTGGG
>JAHIHJ010000104.1 GCA_018899795.1 Methanobacteriota archaeon | reverse complement strand
CGCAAGCTTGTTGAACTCGGAGAAATAGTAGAAGAACTCTATGGCATCCCGCAGGATGTTGAATGGGCTATTAAGGACCACGAGATATTCATGCTCCAATCAAGACCGATAACTACCATAAAAAAGAAACTGGAGACAAAAGAGAAAGTTGCGACATCAGCGATACTCGAAGGGCTGGGAGCTTCACCGGGTATGGCATACGGCGAGGCAAAGCTCGTGGCAGATGCAACTGAGCTTGGAAAGGTGAAGGACGGGGATATTCTTGTCGCTGTCATGACCACGCCTGACATGGTGCCTGCCATGAAGCGCGCCGCCGCGATAGTGACCGATGAGGGCGGAATGACCTGCCATGCTGCTATCGTATCGCGCGAGCTGGGCTGCCCTGCTGTTGTTGGAACAAGGAAAGCCACCCAGTTACTGACAGACGGCATGAAAATAACCGTGGACGGCGAGAAGGGGCTTGTATTCGAAGGGAAGAAAGAGACCGCTGCACAGCCGGCGGCAAAGCCTCATGCATCTGTGTCGTTCGCAAGATCAAAACCCATTACCGCAACTGAGGTGAAGGTGAATGTCTCGATCCCTGAAGCCACTGCTAGAGCAGTTGAGACGCAGGCTGACGGTGTGGGACTCCTTCGCATCGAGCACATGATACTGGGGCTTCCAAAGCATCCCAAGCAGTACATTAAAGAAGGAAAAGCTGACGAGTATGTGAATGAACTGGTCTCGCGCATACAGATCGTAGTGGATGCTTTCTACCCGAAGCCTGTTTGGGTGAGGACACTTGATGCCCCCACAGATGAGTTCAGGGCGATGGAAGGCGGCGAGGGCGAGCCCATTGAACCGAATCCCATGCTTGGATTCAGGGGCATCAGGCGCGATCTTATCGATACTGAGCACTTTGAGCTTGAAGTGAGGGCTTTCAAGGAGCTTATCAAGCGCGGTTTCAGCAATATTGGTATCATGATACCTCTCGTGCAGCATCCTTCTGAGTTTAGAAGAGCAAAAGAGTTCATGCGTCAGAAAGGTATTGATTTTAATAAGACTGAAATCGGGATAATGGTTGAGATCCCCGCAGCAGCCCTCATTATCGATCAATTCATTGCCGAGGGGCTTGACTTCGTGAGCTTTGGCACCAACGACCTCACACAGTACACGCTTGCTGTGGACAGGAACAATGAGCATGTGGCGCACCTGTATAATGAGCTGCATCCTGCTATTATGAAGCTGATCGAGCATGTCATAATCGAATGCAATAAGGCAGGGGTGAAGACCAGCATCTGCGGGCAGGCTGGGAGCAATCCGAAGGTTGTGAAGCGGCTGGTCGAACTTGGTATTACAAGCATAAGCGCGAATATTGATGCTGTTGAGGCTGTAAGAGATATGGTGGCGAGGACGGAGTTGCAGTTGTTGCTGAAGGGAGCGAGGGAGAAAAAGGAAGTCTAATAAATGAGATGGAACATATTAAACCTGATTAAAAGAGTGTATTGAAAATGGAAAAAGATGCTGTAAAATCATCCGTAGAGGATTTTTACATAAGAAATGTTTATGGAAATTCTTCAGCAGACTGCTTTCCACCTTGGTATCTTCACCAAACGTATCAGATTTCAGAGATACAATCCATGTACCAATCATCTGAAAAAGCTGAAGATATGTCTGGAATTCGTGGATACGATTTTGGTATTGATGCTTTCCATCTCGAAGAAAAAGACTCCAAACCCACGAAATTAATAATTATCCAAGCGAAATATTCGGACAAACTAAATTATATTTCTAAGGGATTTAAGGAATTAGAAAAAGGTCTCACACAAATTCAAAGGTGCCTGCAGTATTTGGAATCCGATGTCCCGACCGAGAATAAGGTACTTGTAAATCTAAGAGCCTCTTTGAACCGTGTAGATTCTAATATTAAAGAAAATCTAAGTATCGATTTTGTTGTTATTCATTTATGCGATGAAGATGAAGCTATTGTAGATAATAAGATAAAAGAAGCAAGAAAAAGCCTTAAGGAAAAAATTGAAGAAACGTTCCCAAATCGGGTTTGTACCATAAAAGATATCGGACCTCGTTCTATGGGACCTCACCAAGAGATTGTAACACCGTCACCTTGGTTATCTTTATCTCTCTATGGGAACCCAATAAATGTTCAAAACAAAGATCAATCAAGTGTACTTTTTGGAGTTTGTAATCTTGCAGAATTAGTTGAGCTTTACCGAGGTCGTGGAGATGAACTATTCTCTAAGAATGTTCGGTATTATTTGCGTTCGAAAAAGAACACAGTGAAAGGGCCTGCGGGTAAAATGCGTGAAACGCTGAAACAAATATGCTTGAGTTCAGAAAATCCATTGGAACCCGAGATATTTGCTTTTTATCACAATGGAGCGACGTTATTCGCAAGTGAAATAGATCCTATCGAAGGAGGCATCAAAGTTCGAAATCCTTATGTATTAAATGGTTGCCAAACAATCAAGAATGCTTATCTTTTCCGCTACGATCCTAACTATAAAGATAAAATAAATGTAAGCGCGTGGAACAGAATAGTAATTCCTCTACGCATTTTGGGTACAAAAGATAAAGATCTGGTACGTCAAGTAACAATCAATAACAATCGCCAGAATTCAATATCACCTTCAGCCCTGAGAGCAAATGATGAGCCTCAGCTAATACTTGAAGAACGATT
>JAHIHJ010000103.1 GCA_018899795.1 Methanobacteriota archaeon | reverse complement strand
TCGATTGACATCGGTAAAACGCTCTGCGAAATCTCGATAGGTGCATAGCCCATACTCATATTGATTTTCATGAAGATTCCCAGAACGGCAAAGAAAAAGCTCAAAGCAGCAATCCCCAAAGTCTTCCACCTGCTCTGGCGTGTAACGCCTTGCTTATCATTCTCATTCAACATCTAAACACAACCATTGTCAAGGATCACAGATTTTCTTCACACAAATACAAGCTCTTCGAATTTAGTGGCTCTATCTTTATGCATCAAATACGGCTCAACGATCCGTAATCCATTCATCATGCTGAGGTTGCTTGAGTCAATGAATGGAAATTTTGCATTCATGGATACTCTCCCAAGATTTTCATTTTTCACCTGTTTGAATGAATATGTTTCGTTCTGAAGAGCTAACTTTATTGACAGATAGTTTTATAGTGATTAAAACATATAAATATATTGTAAAGTTGCAAGAATTGAACCTATGGCGTCAATGTAACTTCTATGAAAAAGATACATGTCGTAATTATGGTCATGGCATTGATAGGCGCAGGAATAGCAGGCGCTTTTATCTTACTGCAACCAGCGTGCGATGAACGTAAACCTGAGGGACCTGTCAATGACAAAATATTGAATGAAATAACTGTGAATGGAAAAATAAAACTGCCTGCACCGAAATATGACAGCGGCACTTCGGTCGAAAAGGCTTTGCTCAATCGAAGATCGGTCAGAGAGTATAAAGATGAGCCAATGACGCTTACTGAAGTCTCACAAATACTCTGGGCTGCGCAGGGAATTTCCGATGCGAGAACGGGTTTTAGAACTGTGCCTTCCGCAGGCGCGCTCTATCCTCTTGAGGTATATGTGATATTTGTAAATGTGGAGGGAGCTGCAAAAGGCATTTATAAATATGCGCCGCATGAACATGAACTTGTGAAGGTCAGGGATGGGAATGAAAGGGATGAGATGGCTGCCGCTGCTGTTGGACAGACATGGGTTGGAGAGGGCGCCATCATTATAGTATTCTGTGCAGTTTATGAACGAACAACTCAAAAATATGGCGATAGGGGCATCAGATATGTGCACATGGAAGTCGGGCATGCAGCTCAAAACGTTTATTTGCAGGCAGTTTCCCTGAATCTGGGCACGGCAGTTGTCGGGGCTTTTGAGGATGAGAAAGTAAGGAAAATCCTGAACATGTCAGATGAAGAAGATCCGTTATATATCGTGCCTGTTGGAAAGATATGAATTGAAAATTCTCTTCATTATCTCTGCCGCAACAACCACAGTGCTTGATACCAGCAGGATACTTATCCATGCTTCAAGCCCGAGAGGCGTGGTCTTGAATATTACCTGCATGGGCTCCCAGTAAATGGCAAGCATCATAGCGATAACAGAGCCCAACACCGCAAGGAGCAAACTTTTATTTGTAAAGAACCCAGTCCTGAATATAGACTTCTCAAGCGATCTGCTGTTTAGCGCATTGAATAATCCAAAGGTGATAAGAGTGGCAAACGCAGTGGTTTGCGCCAGTTGAGGGTTTTTTGTTTGTACCAGCGTCCAGGCGAACATGGTCAAAGTACCAATGAAAAATATTGACGCTATTGCCAGTGTATAAAGTAATATCCGCTTCGAAATTATCTGCTCCTTTGGGTCACGCGGTTTACGGGACATAATATCCCTGGATCCTGGCTCCAGAGATAAACCAAGCGCGGGAAACTCTTCAGTCACCAGATTAACATACAATATCTGAAGAGCGATCAGTGGAAGATCAAAGCCCATTATTACAAAAGCCACAAATATAACAGCGACTTCTGCAAAAGTAACAGACAGCAAATAACTGGCGCTTTTCTGTATATTATCATATATCCGCCTTCCTTCTTCAACTGCATGCACGATGGTCGCAAAGTTATCATCCGTGATGACCATATCAGAAGCTTCCCTTGCGACATCCGTGCCTGTAATGCCCATGGCTACGCCGATATCCGCTTTTTTAAGGGCTGGCGCATCATTCACCCCATCTCCTGTCATGGCAACGACATGCCCGTTGCGCTTTAAAGCTTCAACGATCCTTAATTTATGCGCTGGCGCAGCGCGCGCATAAATAGAAACAGAGCGAACTGCAATGCTCAATTCTTCATCGTTCATCTTCTCTATCTCGCTGCCTTCCAGCACATCCCCATCGTCAAGCAGACATACGGTTTTTCCTACTGCTGTGGCTGTGAGTTTATTATCCCCGGTTATCATCACGGTTTTTATTCCCGCGGTCTTGCATGTGGCAATGGCTTCTATCACTTCCTCTCTTGGAGGATCCATCATTCCCATAAGTCCCACAAAAACAAGCTCCTGTTCCACACATGATGAGGTATATTCACTGCATCCCTCGCCTTCAAAGGACTTTTGCGCAAAAGCAAGAACGCGAAGAGCATCAGATGCCATCACCCTGTTCGCATCCATTATCATGTCCCTGTCTTTATTTTCTAAAACCCTGACAGCTCCTCCTTCGTAAACGTGCGTGCATAATTCAAGCACCGATTCAGGCGCTCCTTTTACGAACGCCATTATGCCGTGCTGGGTCGTGTGCAACGTGCTCATGAGCCTGCGCTCGCTATCAAATGGCAGTTCAGTGATGCGTGGAAAACGTTCATCGATACCTGCTTTTTTTCCAGCAACAAGCAAAGCCCCCTCTGTGGGGTCACCAATTATGCGCCAGCCGCCATCGTGTTCAAGATAAGAGTTATTGCACATTATGCCGATCTTCAAAAGTTCTGCCAGATGCGCATCCTGCGACGGCTGTATCGCCGCGCCGTCCCTGATGAATTCACCCTCCGGGATGTAGCCGCTGCCCGTCACATCGATGCTCGTGTCCGTATATACCCTTATTACGGTCATCTCGCCTCTTGTTATCGTGCCTGTTTTATCAGAACAGATCACGGTGGCGCAGCCGAGGGTTTCCACAGCCGGAAGCCTTCTGATTATTGCGTTGTGCTTTGCCATCCTCTGTGTACCCATAGCAAGGGTGGCTGTGACTATGAAAGGCAAAGCCTCTGGTATACCTGCTACTGCAAGGGCAGCGGCAATAACCAGCATATCAGACATCTCATGCCCGCGCAGCGTCCCTGTGATAAAAATGATCACGCAAGCAATGAGGACGATCCTTGCAAGCTGGGTTGCGAGTTTTGCGAACTTTATCTTGAGCGGAGCGTCTTCTTCTTCTACCTGGATCATCTGCGCGATGCTGCCTATCTGCGTATTCTTACCTGTTCCAACAACCACTGCTATGCCGTTGCCCCTTACAGCAGTTGTGCCCATAAAGAGCATGTTCTTCTGTTCAGCCACAGGCGTATCTTCACTTAACGCACCAGCGCTCTTCGATACCGGATGGGACTCACCGGTCAGGGAAGATTCTGTGGTTTCAAGATTTATCGCTTCCACAAGCCTGGCATCTGCCGGTATCCTGTCCCCTGCTTCGATGTGGATGATATCCCCAGGCACAAGCTCCCTTGTATGTATCTTTTTCATCACTTTGTCGCGAAGCGCTCTTGCTTCATAGGCGACCATTTTTTTCAGGGCTTCCATGGCGCGCTCTGCCCTGTATTCCTGAATAAAACCAAGCACTGAGATGAACAGGATAATAAATAGTATCACATACGCATTCGTTGTTTCTCCGGTAAATGCTGAAATTATTGCGGCGGCAATGAGTACGAGGATCAGATAATTCTTGAATTGCGAGAGGAAAATCCCGATAGGAGATATTCTTTTCGCTTCAGGCAGTTCATTAAAACCGGATTCAGATAAACGCTTTTTTACTTCATCTGACATCAAGCCCTGTCTTCCTGAGCCAAGACGCTGGAAAACCATCT
>JAHIHJ010000102.1 GCA_018899795.1 Methanobacteriota archaeon | reverse complement strand
GAGTCATAACCCCTGTATTCCAGTCTTTTCAGGGAGTCTATAAGTATCGCAGCCGCCTGATTTTTACCGTTGTATCCGACGATCCCGCACATGTTATACCACGATAGAGCCCGGAGGTAAGTCTTTATGAACGGTCGATCCTGCTTCAATTGTACAGTTATTTGCCACCATCTTCCCGGCTTTTATCAGGACCCGATTGCCAATGTTATTATCGTCACCTGTTACCGTTCCAAGCAGTTCTGCATGATGCAATATACCCTTCATCTCGATCATCAGTTCCCTGCCCACCTCTGTCGAGAAATGAGGACCTATAGTATTGTTGGCTCCGATTATGGAATTGGATATGAACGACCCGCTTCCCACCCGCACGTCATTCATGAGTATGCTGTTCTGTATCTCAACAGATGAATCTATTGAGACGTTATCCCCGATCGCAGTTGAGGGCAGGATGACTGTATTCGGACCGATATCGCAGTTCTTTCCAATAGCGACAGGTCCCACGATATAGCATCCTCCCCGGATGACGCTGTTCTCTCCGACCAGGACATTACCTTTTATCGTCGCACCCTTTTCAACAGTGCCGGATAGTTTATTCTTGCAGTTTTCCAGAAACACAGCATTGGCTTTGAGAAAGTCCCAGGAATGAACGGCATCCATCCAGAGGGATTTTGATTCTACCATGCTGACGGTCTTTCCTTTCAGGATCATTTGCTGAATGGTGTCCGTAATTGCATATTCCCCTGTTGCGGAGAGAGGTGTTATTTCGATCTCCTCAAAAATTTCCCTCGTGAATATGTATATTCCGGCATTTACAAGATGGCTCACGACTTCTTTGGGTTTTTCAAGGATCTTTGTTACTCTTCTTCCTTCTGATATCACAACTCCATAGCCCAGGGTCTGCTCCCTCTCAACAGCGAGCAGTGTTACAGCGCCATTTTTTCCAGCAAGGAGGTCTGCGATCGTCCCCCTGTCCACAAGATTATCCCCGTTAAGGACAAGAAAATCGCCGTCCACATATTCCTTTGCAAGCTTCACAGCGTGCGCTGTCCCCAGTTGCGCTTCCTGGAAAACATAATCGATTTTCACGCCGAACTCCAGACCATCCCCGAAATAATCCATTATCCTCTCTTTTTGATAGCCCACGACCAGTATGATCTCTTTGACACCATTTTCGGCTACAGCATTGATTATATGCTCGAGCAAAGGCTTGTTCGCCACTGGCAGCATCACCTTTGAACGGGTCAGGGTAAGGGGACGGCACCTGAGACCTTCCCCGGCTGCAAGAATTATTGCTTTCATAATTTGTTTATTTATTGTATGTAAGGTTTATACGTTTGGGTCAAGGGGTAGAGAACACTGCGCCCTTTGGGCGCAGATGGATCGTACCCCCTGGAATAAACACTTTCACCCCACTATCATAAGCAACATATACTCTGAAAATAATGTCGATAGCGCATGAGAAAAACATATCAGTTCAGGGCATATCCAAACAAGAATTCTGAGGTCAATTCTATTAGAACCCTCTCCACATGCAGATATCTCTATAATGATTCTCTTGCTGAAAGAAAACGACAGGCAGAGCTTAACCGATTAAAAAAAATATTTGATGTATTCCCGTGGGGAAAACCGGAATGGATAAACTATTATGATCAGGCAAACGACCTGTCAGGATCAAAAACCGATTTTCAAAACGAAGTCCACTCTCAGGTACTCCAAAACGTCCTGAAAAGAGTGGATAGAAGTTTCAAGAATTTCTTTAATGGCTTCGGTTATCCCCGGTTTCAGGGGCGGGACAGGTATAATAGTTTCACATATCCACAATCGGGTTTTGAACTGAAAGATGGAAAACTTATTCTTTCGAAAATAGGAACTTTCAAGATTATCTTGCATCGAAAGATCGAAGGGAAAATCAAGACCAGAACAGGGATCGATGTTGGCTTAATCGATTTGATAACCCTGAGCAACGGGGAACAGATCAAACCACCAAAGTTCTTGCGAGAATCAGAAGATAAACTAAAGCAGGAACAGAAGCGGTTAAGCCGGAAAAAGAAGGGATCAGGAAAAAGGAATAAGCAGCGGGTGATAGTATCAAAAGTACATCGAAAGATCAGGAATCAGAGAAAAGATTTTGCTCATAAATTATCAAGAAATCTGGTAGATACCTATGACCTCATCAAATTCGAGGATTTGCAGATAAAGAACATGGTTCAGAACCATCGTCTTGCTAAATCCATATCCGATGCAGGATGGTATCAGTTAATGAATTTCACGAAATCCAAGGCAGAATGTGCCGGGAAGATAGTTGAATTCGTTAATCCATCAGGAACATCACAGAACTG
>JAHIHJ010000101.1 GCA_018899795.1 Methanobacteriota archaeon | reverse complement strand
TGGGCTTTTGTGAATATCAATATCCGTCCTTATTATACAGAAGGTTCAAAGACGCTGGCTTATGAAACAGCAGAACAGCTGAACTGGACAGTCCCTGACCACATCGTTGCTCCGATGGCAAGCGGCGCCCTCCTGTGCGCGATATCAAGGGGTTATAAAGAACTGGAGCGCATCGGTCTCGTTGACAGCGCGGATGTAAAAATATCCGGCTCCCAGCCGCTTAACTGTTCCCCTATATCATGTGCCGTGCAAAACAACAGCGAGGTCGTGCCAGTGCGGAAATTCGAGACCATTGTGCACAGCCTTGCAATAGGCAATCCTGCAGACGGCTACTATGCAAAGAAGACCATACTTGACTCAGGCGGATTTGCAGCAACGCCCACGGATGAGGAGATAATCGAAGCGATACATCTTCTTGCAAGGACAGAGGGTATTTTCACAGAACCAGCCGGCGGCACCACTGTCGCGGGCTTGAAGAAACTTGTTGAGAGCGGGCATATCCAGCGTGACGAACGCGTTGTGGTCTATGTCACAGGCAATGGTCTTAAGGCGCAGGATACGCTTCTCAAGTCGCTGCAGCGCCCTCCGGTCATCAAGCCGATGCTGAGCGAATTCGAGAAACTTGAAACGCCGAAACTTGATATTCATGCGCATAAAGAGCCCTTGCTGGCTCGGACATGAGGTAATTAAAATGGTCAAAATAAGATTTTCTTCTGCATTGAGCAATGTAACACATGCTCGCGAAACGACACTTGATATAGGTGATACCACGGTAAAAACCGTACTGGATAATCTGATCAAGCAATTCGGTCCTGATTTCGAGAAGCGTATTCTTGACAAGGGCGAAGTAAGGCGCTTTGTCAACCTGTATGTGAACGGTGAGGACATCCGGCACCTGAAGGGACTTGACAGCGCTGTTAAGAGCGCTGACGAGATATCAATATTGCCTGCCGTGAGCGGTGGATAATCATACTTGCCGCAAAATATCCCGATCCATTTCCGCCATTTTAAAAACTGCATGCAGAGCATCGCAGTCCTGATGCCGCTCGTGCAGGGCGCGGATGTCGTGCATGAGCCCTGTGATGGCATAATGCTTTACAGTTTTGCCACGCAGCAGGCACAAGATGTTTTCCATGAGGTCGGAATGTCAAAAAAGCGACCCATATTCATAGCCGGAGGACCGCATCCATCGGCGCGACCTGAAGAGACGCTTCGCTTTTTCGATTATGTCGTAATTGGTGAAGGCGAAGAAACGCTGCCTGAACTGATAAGAACGATTCAAAACAAAGGTGATGTTTCATCAGTCAGAGGGATCGCATTTAAAGATAAGAACGGCATAGTTTTAACTGACAGGAGAGACCCAGTCATGCTGGACAGCTACCCGCCTTTTGGCATCGATGGTATCCGCAGCACCATAGAGATAACACGAGGCTGCCCGTTTTCCTGTGCCTACTGTCAGACCCCACAGCTTTTTGGCAACATGATGAGGCACCGCAGCATCGATGAGATAGTGCGATACTCCAAACATCTAAAAGATGTCAGGTTCACATCCCCGAACGCCTTTGCCTACGGCTCTGACGGCACCAGTCCGCGAATTGAAAAAATAGAGGCGCTGCTGAAAAACCTCCCGCGCAAGAACATATTTTTCGGAACATTCCCATCTGAAGTCAGACCGGAATTCATAAACGACAGGATACTTGAGCTCGTATCAGATCATTGCGCAAATACCGCTCTTTGCATGGGCGGTCAGTCCGGAAGCCAGAGGATCCTTGATCTGATAAAAAGGGGACATACGGTGGATGACATCATTGCCGGGGTTGAAAAATGCCTTCAGCATGGTTTCACGCCGGTTGTGGATTTCATCTTCGGACTCCCTGGCGAAACAGAAGATGACCAGCTTGAAACGCTGCGGCTCATAAAATGGCTCACGGGAAAAGGAGGAATGGTTCATTCGCACTATTTCATGAAGCTGCCGGGAACAGGATTTGAAAATTCCACTCCCGCCCCATTATCGGCACAGGTAGAAAGAACAATGGGGAAGCTTGCACTTGCCGGAAAAACCACCGGTGTATGGTATAGAGCATATCCCTAACACAAAATTCCTATTCTACTTTACATTCAAGAGAATAATTGAAATTCAGAGAGTGGATACTGAGGACTTGCTAAACGAGTTGAAGAACTTGTGAAGGATAACAAGAAAATAACAATCGATAAATTATGAATCTCGATGAATAAATCCAGTGCAACAAATCTGCGTTTATCTGCGTTCATCTGCGGTTCAAATAATTCTCAAAAGACATGGCAACCTGATTTTGGGTATTGACCCTATAATCTACTGATGTTTTAAATACCATTGATTGCATAATACTTTTATGTGATCAATATGGGAATTCGTGGACCAAAATCAAAATT
>JAHIHJ010000100.1 GCA_018899795.1 Methanobacteriota archaeon | reverse complement strand
TGCGTTGACGACCCGACACGATACATTGCAGAATGCCATTTCGGAAAGCGGGTGTCGATAGAGAAGTTGTGCGAGATCTTACGCAGCGCCGGGGCAAAAGGGCTAAAGTGCTCTGTGAAACTTGGAGTGGCGCGCTTTGAACTTGAAGAACGAAGCGTAATGATTTACGCAAGCGGGCGCGTAGATATCAGGAAGATCCGCAATAAAGATGAGGCAAGAGCGGTGATGGGACAATTGACTGAAATGATAAAAGAGACTCTCAGCGATATATCCTCTTAGAGAACTCACCGATCGTGTTGCGTGTGTTCTGGGCTATTGCTTCCATCTTCTTATCAAGGTTCTCTTCAACACCCTTGATATTTATCCTTATAGAGCGCTCTTTTGCATTGACGATTTCTTCGAGTTTAATTAACCTCATATTGAGCAGCAGTATCATTGCAGCAAGAGAACCCGCAAGGATCATGGCTGATAATACGATAACAGGATCAGAATCGCCGAACCTTGAGAGCCAGCTGTTAGTAAGGACTAATGAAGACAGCGTCATTAAAGCTGCAAGACCGACATCTTTTGTTTCCATTTTTCCACCTCTTTTGTCTGTAATACTTTTGGACATATATAGATTTAGATTTCACAAAATATTATTAGAGGCTGGAACAATACGCTATTAATGGCTCGAAAGCTCAAAACCGAAGATATTGTAATCCTGAAAAAACTTGCTCCTGAGCTTGCGGATACCTCGTGCGCGCATTCAGGTCACGAATTCAGGTCAGTGCTGCCTCCTGTATCGCAGCATTTCTCCACTTTACAAATTCGCAGGAGATTGAAATGCCGCATGTGATGGAACTCTTTGGAAAGACCCGCGTAGTCGTGAAGGATGGAAAAGTTGTCGAAGTCGGTGAACCCATGGCAGAATGGTGCCCTGTGTTCAGCAAGACAGCAGGCGTATCGAAACTCACGGCGCATGAAGCCAAAAAGAACATGGAATACCGTATCCGCGAACTGGGGATGTTCACTCCGCAAAGAAGGTTCGACCATGGTGTTTTCGTGAAATTCGGAGCCAGTGAGATCATGATGACTGCACTTCGGCGCGGTCTTCTTGATACAACGGTAACTGTATGCGACGGGGCAGGCACGGTCATATCAAACGATCCGGGACTTGTTCAGGGCATGGGTGCCCTGATGTCCGGGTTAATAGAGACAGAGCCGATACCAGAGATCATCGCAGGGATCGAAGCGCGCAAAGGCGTGGTGCTGGATAAGGAAAAAGCACGCATAGACCCGGCAGGAGGTCTTATCAAAGCCTGCGAAATGGGTTACAGGAATATCGCTGTCAGCGTTGTGGATCCTCAGGACGCAGGGAAACTTCGCGCCATTGAAAAGGAGCGCGGGATCAATTTAATTCTGATAGGTGCACACCTGACCGGATTAAAAAACGAAGAGGCAAAGGAGTTGATCGGAGCGCTTGACATTGTCACAGGATGCGCCTCAAGGACCGTGCGGAATAATGTGAAGCCGGTTATCCAGATGGGTACCTCTGTTCCCATGTTCGCCATGACGCAGAAGGGGAAAGAACTGCTGTGCGAACGCGCAAAGGAAGTTGACTCGCCACTCCTTGTAAACACAATGAAGCTTCCGACGCTGCCGGAAGAAAAACAGCCAAAGCCTCTCCTGTAATCTTTTATATTTGTAATACTATTCATTGCATATGAGTGAAATGCTGACTTTCAGGGAAGATGACGAGACCATAAAGAAGATAGACGAACTGGCGCGTCAGAAGATGAGGTCAAGGTCAGAGATAGTCAGGCTGGCTGTGAGGGATTACGTTAACCGCAAGCTTGAACTCATCGAGATCCAGAAACTTGCGGCAAAGCGGTATACTGAAGGAAAGCTGTCACTGGATGAGCTTGTGGACATACTGGGATTCAACGAGGCAAAGAAAGTGGCGCATTATAAAGACCTCGCAGAATCATCATTTGCGCAGGGCATGTCATGAAAGCAGTAGCAGATGCAAGCGCGTTATTGTCTCTTGAATATATGGGGGCGCTGGAAGATACACTTGGGATCGCGGACATTTATACCACAGGTTCAGTAGAAGAAGAACTGAACGAGATTGCAGGTTTCAGGGATGAAAAATCCGGAATTGCAAAAAAGATACTGACTCATATCAGCGATGGAAAAATAAAGCGCATTGAAATGAAAGGTGAGGCGTACCCTGTAAATGTCGGCATGAGCCAGTGTCTTGCTCTTTGCATCAGCGCAAAGATCCCGGTCATGTTAACTGATGATACCGATGCTTCATATCATCTCGGCAGGATCGCGGCGCAAAAAGGTATAAAGATGAGAATGTGCGCATCTGTGCTTGTGGAATTGATCAGGGCAGGTAAGATGAGTCCGCACGCTGCAAAAGTGAAGCTTGATGAACTGATAAAAAAGCGAAGCTGGGAAAGCGGCATCATGGAAGTGCTTGCAAGAAGGTATCTGGAGGATGGCGAATGGTGATCCTGGCAGTTAAATATGACAGCGTGTCATCGGGGTGGATATGAGCTTCCTGATCAGGTTTGTCCGTCACTGGATAGCAGGAGAGACCCCGGGTGACGCCATCGCGAGTGCGAAAAAAAAGAACAGGGCAGGTTTAGGCGCTATCATCAATTTCCTGGGCGAGCATGTTAGGGATAAAATTGAGGCGCAGGAGAATGTGGAGAAGAATATAAAGCTCCTTTCAGACATTGAAAAAGAGAAGGTCAACGCATCCATATCCTTAAAACTTACTTCTCTCGGGCTTTTGATAGATAAGCGGTTGTGCCTTTCGAACGTGGAAAAGATAGCAAGCGTCGCGTCTTCGAAGAACATCTTTGTCTGGATAGATATGGAGAACTCGCCATACACTGAGGATACCATAGACATATACCTCGATATTTTTACTAAATTCGGGAACGCAGGCATTGCGATACAGGCTAACCTTAAAAGGAGTGAGAACGATGTCAGGAGGATAACCGCGGAAGGCGGCATGATCCGGCTTGTCAAAGGCGCATACAGCGAGAAAAAAGATATTGCCTTTTTTCGCAGGAGCGAAGTGACAAAGAATTTCTCAAAGCTCATGGGCTTCCTTTTCTATAAAAGCGCTTCTTTTGCGATTGCCACACATGACGAACAGTTAATTAATGAGGCGATCGAGGTAAATAAAGTCCATAAAAAGAGGCTTGAGTTCCAGATGCTCATGGGGGTAAGGGAAGAACTTAAACGCCAGCTTGTATCGAAAGGTTTCAATGTTGTTGATTATATCCCTTATGGAAATAGATGGCTTCCCTACACGATCAGAAGGCTGAGTGAGAGAAAGAGTAATATACTTCTCATTATGAGGTCAATATTTGACATCTGAAGCTAAGGTATATATTACTTTACATCGTATGTAAACTTCAGAAATTAGCACAAAAAACAAGACAGGTTTTTAAAACATGGACCCCTCAGCACCATCGCTCGCATTGGTTTTCCTGGCAGGCATAGTAACAATAATGAAGCCTTGCTGCCTTCCTGTAGTCCCCATTATATTCTCAGGCTCAGCCGGGCACAAATACCGCCCGCTCTACATCGTTACGGGAATGACGCTCAGCTTTACCATTATGGGCGTACTGGTATCTGCATTTGGCGCCACTTTTGGTTCATTTACCGACACCCTCAGGAGTATCGCCATCCTGTTCATTATGGGGATGGGCGTAGTGCTGTTCGATGAGGATGTGAACATGGAGTTCATAAAGTTATCAAGCGCGCTCACCCAGGGTTTGAGACATAGCCTCGGCTCGATGAGCGGTTACTCTTCCAGAGTGCCTGAAGGCGGACTTGTTGGAGGCTTTTTCCTGGGGATGTCGCTGGGCATCGTCTGGATCCCCTGCGTCGGACCCATACTCGGCGCGGTTCTTGCGTATGTTGCTTCGGTGGGTAATGTCCCGTACGGTGCATGGATGCTGTTCGTCTATTCTGTGGGAATGAGCCTTCCGATGCTGACAATAGCCTATTATGGCAAGAAGGTCACAGCCAGGTACCAGTGGTTCGTGAGGCATGGTCATATTCTCAAGAAACTATCCGGGCTTGTGTTAATTATGGTAGGAGTAATGCTGCTCTTTAATATTGACAAATTAATTATCAGGTTGCTCTCCCCATATTTCCCCACGACGTTCTATGGGTTATAGAGCGCCCCTCATGAGCGCAGGAGTCCCGCTTCACTTTACCTTTTTTTTTAACGTATAGGAAAGTATAAACGCATATCCATATCTTGCAGTTGAATTTTCAACGTATAGGAAAGTATAAACGCATATCCATATCTTGCAGTTGAATTTTCACCATTAAATTGATATTCTTGGCTTTCATTCTTGTGTGTGTC
>JAHIHJ010000099.1 GCA_018899795.1 Methanobacteriota archaeon | reverse complement strand
TTCGGCATTTGCAAATTCAAGCGGAATGACGGAAAGTTCCAGACCTATACCCGTAACATCAACGACCTCAAGTATGCTTAACAGTCTTTTTATGTTTGAATAAGTATCAGTAATCACAAGCATGTTTGTAGGAGGATAAGCCAAAATCAGGCTGCTTTTGGAAATTAAAGGAGAAAAGAGCCTTTTAATTTCATCTGGATCGGCATATTTTAAGTGTACAAGCTGCGTTACCACTTTATCTTCCGGTGACCTTGCCTCATCTTTGAACATGGTTTCAATATCCTTTGAATGCGCATCAGGAGATGGAACTATTTTAATTACTTTGCCTGATTTTACCGTAGAATAACCATGGACTTCCAGAACAGATTCAAAAACCTTGTAAGCCTCCTCAACAGAGATCTTAGAAGGAGAAATTATACTTACCGCTCCCTTAACTTTTTGATCTACAACGAAATTCTTACCGGTAAGTTCGCTTATGAATTTAATAAATACGCTTATATCAACGTTGTTGAAATCTATGGAGACTAACTGTTCTGATTTATCATTAGGTTTTATTTCACTCTCATTTACATTTGCTGGATTTTCGGCTGCTGATGAAATGGATGTAAGCGCAAAACAGATAAAAATAAATAAACATAAAATGCGATTGCTGAATGATTTCATTTTAATTTACCCTTGGTTTGATGACTTTTTGATTTTCTGACGACTCCCCAATCTCAAGGATCTCATCTCTTCCGTTTATATTTAGAATAACTTTTTCTCTGAGAATCATTTTTACTGTTGCATTCTGAATTTTATCGCCCACTCTGTACAAACTTTGCTTTTTAGCTTCCTGTTCTTCAATAACAGCGTATGCCGTTTGTTTATCATCAGCGGTAACGGTTCCCCATAGCTTTAACTTTAAATCAGTAGGTTTCAGTCTCTCTAAATCAATCTTGTCTTTCAAGATTTTGTTTGAATCTTTTTTTGTTTTTAAAAGATCGCGTTCAATAATTGGGCTGTAATAAGCCAGGCTTTTATGATTTTCATCTTCCTTGTACGACATCTTCTCTTTGCTTGTAACACTTGCCGGGCTAATATTACTTATATCCCCTGCTATTATCTTGTAAAAAATTTTTATGCAGAAATAACCGGCAACAACTATTAACAAGCTATTTAATATTAAAAAATATCGTTTCATAATTACATATTTGTAACGGTTCAAAGGTTGGCCGTTGTGTTGCGCTTTCCGTTCAATCTTCATCCCCGCCTGCCATCGGCGGGCAGGGCTCCCTAACCCTGAACCTGAGCAGTTACTATATTTCTATTGTTTCAACCTTTAGGACAGCATTGATAAAATCTTCCTGCCCGCCGGCCTTTGAAATTGAAAGCCTGTTAATAAAGACATTATTGTCTGTTGTTTCTACCATATAAAGATACGAAATAAGCTCTTTTAAAGTTATATCCTGAACCTTAATTTCTACCGAAGATACCTTGTAGTTACTGTTTTTAGAGACCGAAGTTGAAGGCTTCATATAAACAATATGATCTTTTATTGCTGCTTTTCCGGCAAGACAGTCTATCAAGGAAAAAAGTGTAAAGTTCTTTTCTCTTTTTGCAAAGCGCAACTTTGACAAATCAGCTCTGTTACCTATGGCATCGTGTTTGGATTTTAGAACTAACATTTCTTCAAGCATTCCTGTTTTAACCTGAATAGCCCTTGTAACACGTTCCCTTTTATCGAAAAACGGAAATACTATAAATTTAATTAAAACAAACAGGCAGATAATAAGTGCTGCCGCATATAATGAATATTTTTCACGTCTGTTCAGCTTCATATTCTTGAGAACCACTATAACTTAATTTGCAGATTAAAACGCACCCTGTTTTCAGATTTATCTACATCGGCCGAGCTTATAACAACTTGTTTAAAAAATTCTACCTGTTCAAGCTTGCTCTTAATTATGTTTACAGAATTAAATGTATCTGTATTTCCGGTTAGTATTACATTCTCAGCTCCAAACACAAACTTTGTAACCTCAACATCAATTTCCTCTGGAATGAGTCTGCTGATCTCATTAAGGATATCAATTGCACGTATATCTCTATGAGTTTCACCCTGGGATAAAGAGCTTTTATTGGCTTTTTCTATTCCAACCCGCATCTGATGCAAAGGATCTACGATATTTTTAACATCCGGAAAAGTTGTTTTAAATAAATCGGTTATCTTTTGTTCTACGCCTGACAACTTTTTTTCCATTAAATAAGTATTAACTATTACATTGGAAAATGATGTCGCCAGAACAAGACTCGCAAGGCATCCTGTTATAAATAAACCTTTCTTGTTTTCTTCCCAATATTTTTTTAATGAAAATGAATCATTTATAAAATTTAAACTATTAAGTCGTTTTAGCTCAACCAGCGATAGCGCAAATGCATTGTCCATTTTTTCAGGCTTCCAGGAATTTTTAGGATGATTTTTTATTTGAACTGATGTGTCAGCGAAAAGATCCGCCTGCCTTACGGAAATTCCCAAAATATTTTCCATTTCCTTTTCAAATCCAGATGTACCAATACCATTTCCTGTTGTAATAATCAGGTCAGGTTGAAAATCAAGGTGGAAAATCTCTTCAAAAGCAGAAATTGCCCGCTTTATATTTTTGCAGAAAGATTCTATTTTTGAAGAATTAACTGAATTTATTCTAAATGAGCGGATATAATACAACTGCCCTGACTTTACTATAAATACAGCGCTCTTTTCATTCCCTGTATCCACAAAAAGAAAATTATCAGGAGTATCTGCAAGGCTGGCCAGACACAGTGCTGTGGCTGAACCTCCGACCGTTATTATCTTTGGGTCAATATTAAACGATTTTAGTTTGTTAAGATATAATTGAATACCGGCTTTTTCAACAGCCGCCACGATTAAATCATTGCGGTCACCGGATGTTAAAGTATCAAAATCAATTACAAGGTTCTCAACCTTAAAAGGCAGGGTGGTTTCAAGTTCAAAAGGCAGGATCTGTCTTATCTTTTTCCGATTTTTGAAAGGCACCTGAATGTTTCTATACGAAATCCGGTCGGAAGGAAATGAAGCAATGCATACAGAACCAGTTACGTCCATTTTTTTTGTAATAATATCAAGCGAGTATGATATTATGCTCTCAAGATCTTTTTGATCTGTTATCGGAACATATTCATGAGCTTCTATAAAGTTTTCCCTAATGTTATTCTTTACTAACACTGCAGATACAGAATCATATCTAATATCAAGCCCAAGTATC
>JAHIHJ010000098.1 GCA_018899795.1 Methanobacteriota archaeon | reverse complement strand
GCCTCCGGTCTTATCTTTTATGTCCACACCTGTGTCGGGCTGGATGCATCCGCTCAAAACCGCACCTGCGACAACGGATATTAAGACTATCAGAATTATTGATCTCATATTCATTTGCCTTCACCTGGTCAATAGATAACGTTTATGGTTAATAAATACATCTTTAACTTCGAATTAAATTGAAGTTATGATTTTTCATTTCTAAACTGGTTCATAAAGTAGCACCCACATAAACGGGATCACTGCGACTGCAAAAAGAAGGGTGACTGGCGAGATAGATTGAATTCAGATATCGGAACTGAATTCCAGAATATTTGTAATTTCAGATACTTTATTCTCGCTTTCCTCTTCAAGACAAAGTTCAATTACTTCGCGTATGTTCTTGAGGGCATCATCGAGTGTTTCCCCCTGAGTATAGCAGCTTTTTAAAAGAGGGCACTCCACCACATAAAATCCATCCTCGTCTTTTTCAACAATGACGGGAAGAGTGAGCTTCGTAGTTTTGGATTTCTTTGCCATGGTTTATTTAAATGCTATTCCGGGATTTAATGATCTCGGAATCTGGAGCTTGTGCTATTTGTTTGATGTGATTTAAATATTTTCAACAATCGTTGCGCCACTTGACTTCGCCCAACTGTCACATTAAAATTCATTTATTTACTGAACGTGATTTTCTTTTAGTCTTATTTGGTAAATAAATGACAGATCTTAAATTTGCCTCAACAGGACCTTCCCATCCCTGGAATTTTTCCGGATCCTCTTTAATTAGATTAAGGAGTCCATCTTCATCTTTGGCTTTATATTTCTTGGATTTCATAAGATTCATTTCGCTTTATCATTATATATCTCTTTGTATTCGGGCGCAGGTCTTGCACTAAAAACTTTTATTTTGTTTATTCTATCTCATAATCCTTGATCCCATGTTTGAATGCATGCTCATCAAATTCCAGGTCGAGATACTTCCAATTAACCATAAATTCAACGTCTTAATGCGCGGAATATTTAAAATGGTTGCGGCAACTCACGATCACCGTTTCACAGCAACAGTTCTTATGAAAGTCTCAAATGTATTTTTTCCTTCTTCCGTGATCTCAATATAGGAAGAACGTCCTTTCCCTTTCTTTACAGCCCATCCTTTTTCTTCAAGTTTCTCAAAATACTGTCTCCTGGCTTTAGCATACCCTTTTTTCGTTACTTCCCTATTCTTTCCACGCGTCCCGGTCGCATCTTTCAGAAGTCCTTTATCTTCAAGCCTGAAAATGAACTCTTTCTGTGACAGGATCCCATTCTTTTCAGAAAGCATTGCCAGTGCAGTTACAAGGTCATCTGCGGGAGGCTCAATAGTGTATGAAGGTATCTTCAGTATCTTTTTGACGCCGCTTGTGATGCCTGTGATCTTTCCGCCCTTGATGTCAGGATGGTCGATATTGTACTTCTCTGCCTGGGCATAATATGGCACCGCATCATACATGAGCGCGGCGAGAGTCCCTGCGATGGCTGAAAGTTTTCTCCCTGAAATCCCAGAGGGGACAGTTCAGTATCGTAAGCTCCTTCTCAGGAACGAGATTTCTTATCCTGCGGGTGAGTTCTTTGAGATAAAGGGTTCCGGTTTCGCTTTCTTTCAGGTCAGTTATGAGATATACCCTGTCAGCGCCGATATCACGTAACGGTATTTCGATGCGGTCTATCTCATAGCCCATGGGTACTATGTGCACTTTCTTCTGTCCTGTGAGTTCCATGATATGATTGGTAACATTAGTAACGTTACTAATAAATGTAACGGCGGAAAAAGGATATAGAGGGAGCGCTAAACTGAGTTGTTCATTTCCTTTGGAAAAAACACTTTCGCTCCGCTTTTAATAGATATATATGGAGATGAGTGGTTTGGAGAATAAGGAACCGCAGATGAAGGCGCCCAGAGTCGCGCCTCTGGAGGGCGCATCCACGTCAACCGTTGCGCCAGTTGACGTCGCACACACGTATGGCTCACCGCCATACGTGGATATCGCTGGGCGATATGCCCCCGCAGGGGCATACGTGTCTATGCATTGCGGCGGGCATGACGCCGATGAACGCAGATTAAATGCTTCGTCTCAAGAAGGTATGATGAATTAAATAATTGCACATCTTCAATTATCTGCAGTTTGTTTTTCATAAGTTTAGCGGAAGATTATAATTGGTCACAAGAGGGCTGAATGGCAGAAATTAAAATTGGTAGGGGTGTTGCAAATCGAATAAATTTCTTAAGATTTATTAAAAAGAGGTGGGATTTTAAAGAAAAATTTTGCTTATGAGATCAAAAGACCAAAGAAAGACAAAAAGCTGCCTGT
>JAHIHJ010000097.1 GCA_018899795.1 Methanobacteriota archaeon | reverse complement strand
GCAATGTGCGCGTTATGGCAGTATTGACCGGCGTGACATGCCCGTTCATAGGCGAGGTCGTTGTAAGAAGAGAGGTAGCCAGGCTTCCGAGAGAGGTAGCCAGGCTTCCGAGAGAGGTAGTGAAACCCATAAGGGAAGCGATGGAACATATGGCAAGAGCCCAGGAACCGGAACCTGTCCCGGTTGCAACTACAGCAACTACAAAGTCCTCAAGTGAAAAACAATCGAGGATGGAAATAATCAAAAAAGCTGCAGTCTTCAGCAAGGAAAGGTAGGAGAAATCTCCTACTTTTTGTCTTTTCTTTTTTATCTCTCAAAATTGAAATTCTGCTTCACGATCTTAAGAGCGCAGTAATTCCCGCACATGGTGCATGCTTCGGTATCCGCGGGTGAACGGCTGTCCCTGACCGCTTTTGCATGAACCGGGTCGATAGCAAGTTCATACATCCTGTCCCACTGCAGATCGCGCCTGGCTCGTCCCATCTCGAGGTCCTGCTCCCTGTCGTTGTTCTTCACCATGTCGCCAATGTGCGCCGCTATCCTTGCAGTTATCACGCCCTGCCTTACGTCATCCACATTGGGAAGAGCAAGGTGTTCCGCAGGCGTCACATAGCAGATAAAGTCCGCGCCGTATGCGCTTGAGAGCGATGCGCCTATTGCTGCGACTATGTGGTCGTAGCCGGGTGCGATGTCAGTAACAAGCGGTCCGAGCATGTAGAACGGCTTATCACCGCTTAAGCGCTTCATGAGCTTCACGTTAGCGTCTATTTCGTCTATCGGTATGTGTCCAGGTCCTTCAACTATGGTCTGCACGCCTGCCTCATGTGAAATATCCGATAACTCTGAGTTCATTATGAGTTCCTGTATCTGGGCGCGGTCAGTAGAGTCATGTATCGCCCCTGCTCGCATCCCGTTGCCCATGCTGAGTGTGACCTCATGCTCTTTCATGATCTCAAGCAGGTAATCGAACTCGCTGTACAGCGGGTTCTCCTTCTGGTTGTGCATCATCCATGCCGTCATGAACGCGCCGCCGCGGGAGCATAGACCGCCAAAACGTCCCTGCTTCTTCAGCCGCTCCACAGTGACGAGATTGATGCCAGTGTGGATAGCCATGAAATTCGTCCCCAGCTTTGCCTGCTCTGCCGTTATCCTGAAGAGTTCGTCCTCTTTCATATCAACGGCGCTGCCGTATTTGCGTATTGCCTCTATGAAAGCCTGGTACAGCGGCACGCTTCCGACTGAAAGGGTTGTGGAATCAACGACTTTTTTCCGAATATCATAGAAATCCCCCCCGGTCGAAAGCTCCATGAGCGTGTCGGCGCCTGTTGCTTCTGCCACGCGGGCTTTTTCTATCTCCATGTCGATATCCACAATATCGGATGATGTGCCAATGGATGCGTTCACCTTGGTACGCAGTCCTTTTCCTATTCCGCATGGTTTTGTGTAGCGGTACGGGCTAACGGGAATAACTATTCTTCCGTTCGCAACTCCACGGCGCACGAATTCAGGTTCGACTCTCTCTTTTGCTGCAACCTGTTTCATCTCTTCGGTCAGGTTGCCTTTTTTTGCTTGCGCGATCAGGCTCATAAGTATTACCGGGCTTTTTGAGGGATGCAATCATAGATAAATGTGTTTAATCAATTAAATTGAATTTATGGCAAGTAAAGTTGTTTTGACGAACATTAATATTAGATTTCTATAACTGAATACTCAATATTTTCAGTTCCCGTTCGTCAGCAGGAATATGCTCGCTATGGCAAAAACCACACCTGCCGCTATCCTTATGTTCACAGCTTCACCCAGGAAAACCACACCCAGAAGCACGCTTACAAGCAGGCTCATATTCGCTATCGGGACGACCTTGGACAGGGGACCGTTCTCAAGCGCAAGGAAGAAAATGATCGTTGCGACCGCAGCAGCTATGCCTCCCGCTATCCCGTATTTTATGCTGTTCATATCCATGTTGAAATCACTTTTTGTGATAAAATACGCTCCCAGAATTATCTGCGCAATGAATTGCACCGTGACAAAAACCATTGAAGATGCAATAGGGTTGTTGCCTGAAGATGAGAGTTTAATAAAGAATTGCATGATCCCGTAAAGGATTACGCACGCAACGGCATAAATGATCCAGTTCATAGAATAGACAGAAGAACCCCTAAAGTGATAAAGATTACTTCACATCTTATCCCTTAACAATTTTGCGAGTTCATCAAAAGCAGGTGGTCTTATCTGGAACACATCTATGCCTGCGGGATATTCTATGGGTCTGCCGTCTGTGAATATCAGCACCCCGTTAGTATTCTCAGGCAGTTCGCCTATTATACCTGTTGCATGTTTGCCGATCCCGTCCTGGGTTTCCTGTATCATTTTTACCAGGTACTCCCTCCATTTATTGAAGTCGATGTCCTTGCCGTAGAAACCCTTATGGATATCCTCTGTCTCAGGAGAGAACGATATTGAATATTCATCGTAAAGGAGCTTTGTCCGCCTGAGGGATGTGATACTGTCGATCCCCTTGAGCTTTGCGCCTGCATCTGTCAGGGTCTTCAGGAATTTGTAATGGTTGCTCTCTTTCCCTAATCTCTCAAAGAATTCAATACCTTTTGTTTCATCCTCGTCCATGGCTTCAACATACACCCTGCTGATGTTCCCGTATGTAGACCTGAAATATTCTATCTTTTCCCTTACCTCGCCCCAGAACCTTTCCACTTTCGCCCTGTCAATATCCATTTCCTGAGCCAGCTCTTCAAAGGGAAGCGTGGGCACAACATAGAGTTTACGGTTCTCTTTGAAGCTGTTAGCTTCTGGTTTTTCGATCTTGCCTAACTCTGCCATATCTTAACCCTTGTGCTCTAAGAAATATAAACATTTCCCGTTGCTTTTAATCTAACACACCGGTATCTTCCCTTTGGCAAGTTCCATGCAGAAATCCTGTATGTTCGCAAGCTCCCTGTCGATTACCTCATTTACCTCACCCCTCACAGATTCCACTTCCCCCCGCTCCATGATGACCTGCGCAGCCGCTATCTTCGGCTGGTCAATTGGCTCGCCTATCTGGCTCAGAAGCCACACGTAAACCTCCCTGATGTCAGGCACATTAACATAGATCTCGTTAGCTATCCTGTGGCTCAGCACGTTGTATATCTTACCAACATGGCTCACAGGGTTCTTACCTGCTGCTGCTTCACTGCTCACAGGCCTGTTCAGCGGGATGATGCCATTCACGCGGTTCCCGCGCCCCACCTGACCTGAATCTGCATCTTCTGCTGATGTGCCAGTGACTGTGAGGTATATCCCGCCCATCCCGCGTCCCTCGCGGTCAAGTGTGTTCAGGAGGGCTGATGTCTCAAGTTCAGATCGACCTTGCGCAAATGTAATTATCTCCTCAAGCAATTCATCCTTTTTCCTGAAATATTCAGTTTCAGATCCGATGAACCTGTCCACAAGCGGGTCTGCGACAGTCAAATTCAGTTTATTCCCAACCCTTAGCCCCATGACCTTGACATCTTCTCCCGACTCAGGAAATCCTTTCTTAAAATCAGGTGAATTCAGGTATCGTTCAGTCTCAAGCACAAGGCTCTCTGTCGGCGTCATCGGAGCATATCCCACAGCAGCAGAGGTATCATTCGCACCGAGCACCGTATCCTGGCGCTTGAAGATATCGGTCAGTTCTGCGGAACCATGTGAGATCTCGACCTGATACTCGATAGAATCCGTATTGACGAACCTGAGATTTTCTCCTATCCACTTTTTTGCAGTATCTATTGCGATATTATTTACATCGATAAACTCTCCTTCAACCTCAAAAGTTGCCCTGTCCCCGAAGATGATCCTCATGGGTTTAAGAATAACACCGCCACCGAACTTTGTTTTTACTTCTCCGGCAACAAGCATTCCTTTATCGATATTGTGGTGCATGATGGCGCCGAACCGCTCCAGATATGCGCTGCAAAGTTCCACTGAGACCTGGTTCATTATTGAATCGCAGATATGATCAGGATGTCCCAGCCCTTTCCTCTCCACAACTTCAACTTTGCGCTCTGTTACCGGAGTTGCGCCCAGTTCCTCTATTTCGATATTTCGCATATTTATCGTTTCATTTTGAGGTATTCCTCTGTCAGTTTCCCGTAATTCTTCAAGGTTTTATTTATTATCTCAATATCTTCCTCAGTTGTCTTCCTGACCTCTTTGCAGGGAACTCCCATGACCACAGTGTTCGCAGCGACCTTATAATTCGGCGGTACAAGTGCACCCGCCCCGACTATTGCGTATTCACCGATCTGTGCCCCATGCAGAATGGTCGCGTTCATTCCTATAAGCGCCATATTCTCTATCAGCTTTCCATGAATTACGCTTCCGTGCCCTATGATCACACCATCCCCGATCTTTACTTCATTGTCGTCAGTATGTATGACCACATTATCCTGGATATTGCTCCCGTTACCTATGCTGATGCATGCGCTGTCGCCGCGGATGACTGAGTTGAACCAGACGCTTGATCTCTCGCCTATGGAAACATCTCCTATGATACATGCGGTTTCTGCAATAAAAGCGCTTTTTGATATGGATGGTTCCTTATTCCCGAACTTGATCATCATAATTGCCTTGGCTTCCTGTCTACCTCCCATTTATACAGGAACTTATTCGCTTAAATAGCTTGACTCTATCGCGCTGATGTTATGTGCATATGTTAGAAAATTCAAACCTGCATAACAATTAAGGAATTAAAAATGGTTAATTCTTTTTTATTCCGTAAGGACATACATACAAACACAATCCACTTTAACTGTCCAATCTTATTATGTCAAGCTACAATAGAATAATATACAGAATGAACTTATTATAGTTGAAAACTGATTGACTTGAAATTTAAGGTCGCAGATCGGGCAGATGTACTGAGGTTTTACCCAACAGTTTTACGATAATTGGAGAATATTCTATTGCTTAAGGAAAAAATAAGAGAAAAAATTAAAAATCTCAATTTGATTAAGCCCAGGATAAAGATAAAAAAAGTACATATTACAGTGGCCATGGCAGCTCTTGCCGCCCTTGCTTTACTGCTCATTATCGCTTTCGCCCTGAGTCATGGGTTTTTGGGGGAGGGACAACCACGGGAAAAACCAAAACTCCCTTCAGTCTCCATCGGATGCGACCGCGTGGTCTGGAATGGCACTGATGGCTGGAGACTACACCTGGAAAGCCATGTACCAGGGGAAGAACATAGGCTCGGGAAAATTCAACATAAAGGAAGTGAACGAGGTCAAGATCACGCGGATGGATATCGCAAAGAGTTATACCGCAGGTAGTACTGTAAACGCCAAAATAGTGGTTGTTAATACGGGTTCTACAATAGTCACTGGATTTGAGATCAGAACGCTGGCTGTAAACAATAACTATGCCTTTATGGGAGACAAAGCAAAGAAGGAATATATCGACCAGTATCAAACAGACCTGGAACCTGGGGTCAGTTATGACATTCCGATAGGGTTTAACATACCTGAAAAGGTGAGCGGGATAAGACCTTCAGGAAAATACACCATAACTGTTTCTCTTGTGCTGAACGGGAAGGTCGTGGATAAAAAAGTTGTTAACACCGAAGTCAAATAATCAATTAACAGGAAAATCGGTGTAACTGAGTTTTACTCCTGTTTCTGACATCCACATCTCTACAAGAGCAATATCTTCTGTGTTGAATCTGAAATCATTAAAATAGCCTGGCATGACGCTTCCCGGATCATCAAAGACATAGCCGTAATCAAATTCACTTACGATTTCCAGCGTTGCCGGGTCAATGATATAATAATCAACACCTTTGATATTGATTATCGGAAATGTGCTGTCACCCCCCATTTTGAAAGGAATGGCAAGAGCTGTATTGAGTTTATTCGCTTTTCCAAAGACAACTTTGGGCTCAAAACCTATCAGCTTTTTCAGGTGGTACCAGAGCAGCGTGGTCGTCCTTGGGCGTTTGAGGTCAGATGCAAGCGTCCCCCATCCTTTCGAGTTGAGCAGGCTAAGTTCAATTGAGACTTTATCCATTGTTGTTTCCGGACGCGCGGTCTGTGTTGTCACGTGAATAGTAGAAGTCTGGTCTTGCTGCGATGACGCGGGCTTTTCCTGAAGACATCCGCTCATCAATACGATCATTGCAAAAAAAAGGACTATTACACATCTGAAAAAGAGTTGTTTCCTTCCTGCTGTCTCCATACTTCGACCTCTGTGGAAATACCGTGATATTCGCGGTCCCATCAGGATTTAGATATGACTTCCAAAGTATAAATAATCTATTGAAATTATTAATTTAAAAAAATAATGCGTAATTAATGCAGGTAATTCCATCTATATGAAAATTGAGTGATTATAATTATGACATGACAGGAGAAACGTTTTTATGTAAAGTGAACCATTACAAATATCAGTGATTCGATGAAGAGGCTGATTCCTGTTATTATTGTATTTCTGGTTGTCGTTCTTTCAGGCTGTACTGGCCAGGATAGTTCGAGCGAAACTGATGGGCAGATTTTCGAACGTGCAAACCCTAACCTTAATGGGAAGATGATGGACATTGAATTACTCCCG
>JAHIHJ010000011.1 GCA_018899795.1 Methanobacteriota archaeon | reverse complement strand
GCTGGTCTTGTAGGAGTGATAGTATGAGTTATGTTTTACTTGCGCCAGAGATACTGTTAACGGTACTGGCACTGGCAGTCATATTGATCGGTCTTCTGGTAAGCGACAGGTCAAAGAATATATTGGGATACATCTCGGCAGCAGGACTTGCCGCATCTCTTCTATTGACCATCGGCACCAGGGGGGGAGCAACTTTCTTCTACAATGCCATTGTGGTCGATCCGCTTTCGCAGATATTCAAGATAATATTCTTAGTGGTCTCGCTACTTGCAGTGATCGCCTCTATACAATATTTCAAGGACAACCGGAACCAGGACGAGTATTATGCACTCATCCTCCTTGCCACGGTCGGCATGATGGTGGTAGCATCAGCGAATGACCTGCTGTCCCTGTTCGTAGGGTTCGAACTTGCCAGCATGGCAACGTATGTTCTTGCAGGCTTTGAGAAAAAGAACCCCTCATCTCTGGAAGCGGCATTAAAGTATTTCATAATAGGTTCTGTCTCATCAGCGCTGATGCTTTTTGGTATGTCGCTGGTATACGGTGTTTCAGGCAGCACGAATATCCCGGAGATACTTGCGTTCTTCAAGACAAGCTCTGTTACAGGTCTTGATATACTTGCCATGGTCTTCCTTGTTGCAGGCTTTGGTTTCAAGATGGCGCTTGTGCCGTTCCACATGTGGGCGCCCGATACATACGAAGGCTCTCCTACAGTGGTCTCATCTCTCCTTGCAGCAGGCTCAAAGAAGATGGGATTCGTGGCAGCCTTCAGGGTGCTTGTGCTGGCTCTTGTGGCAGTCCGCGGTGACATCCAGATAGTGTTCGCAATCCTGGCAGTTATTACGATGACATACGGCAACATTGTAGCGATCTCCCAGAAGAGCATCAAGAGGATGCTTGCGTATTCATCCATAGCCCAGGCAGGCTACATAGCGCTTGCATTCGTGGTCATGACACAGATGTCCATTGCCGGTGGCGTGCTTCTTGCCCTTGGTCATGCGCTTATGAAAGCCGGGGCGTTCATTGCAGTGGCAGTGGTCGGCTACATGGTGCTGTCTGATAATAAGAACGCAAAGAACACTGACGACATTTCCCACTTCGCAGGGCTGGGGAAGCGCGCGCCAATAACCGCGTTATCCCTGTTCGTGTTCTTCCTCGCTCTGGCTGGCATTCCCCCGTCAGCTGGTTTCATCGGCAAGTTCGTGCTGTTCTATTCTGTCACGGTCGAGGCTGTGATCGCGTCAAGCACAGCATGGGGCACATGGCTGCTCGTGATCGTGATAATAGCGATACTGAACAGCGCTCTTTCCATCTACTATTATGCGCGCGTGATAAGGTACATGTATGTGCTGCCCCCAGTAGGTGAAAGGATACATGAGCCTCTGCCCTATGTGGTAGCTCTCCTGCTGGCAGTGATCGGAACAATAGGTATAGGGCTGTATCCTGAGCCTGTCATTAAAATGGCAATGGATGCTGCAGCTGTTTTAGGAGTGATATAAAATGGCAGATTGTGAACTTTGCGGTGTGGCAAGACCCACACTTTGTCCTGTGAAAGTGAATGCCCCCTCTGTCAGGGCTGCGTATCCCACAGGCACGTGGCGCGGTATTAATGAAGAATGTCTTGACCTCTGTCTTCAGGCCAACCTGAACAGGGTACCATCGGATGCGAAGAAATGCGACCTGTGCGGTATAAAGAAAGTGGCATTATTCCAGGTAAAGGTCAACGTACCCATCTTCCAGGAGCCCTATCACAGGGAGGTCAATAAAGCCCTGTGCGAGAGCTGTTTTGAGGCATGCAAGGATACCAAGAAAAGGCGGGAAGCTGATAAGCAAGAAGTGCATCACCACTGAATTTTCACTGATTTCACTGAAAACAATACAATAACAGAAATTATGAATAAATGGTTATCAGACAGAGATAACCATACCTCTTTTTCAGATAAAACAGGCAAAAGTATAAAAGGACGCCCGTTATTAACAGGGACTAACAACTATTAAGTGGTAAAGTAATCTAAACTTTTATAAAGTTGTGTTTATAGCTCTTAATTGTTCTAAATATGAATTAACGAGGATAATAAGAATCAGCATTACGCTTTTTCAGGAAAATTATGGAATGTTTTAAAAATTTGGGTGTTAGTGAACCTGTTTTGAAATCACTATATGATGAAAAATTCGAGACCCCCAGCGAAATACAGGAAAAGTCAATTCCTCTGATCCTTGCAGGCAAAGATGTCATAGCAGGGTCCGCTACGGGTTCAGGAAAGACCCTTGCATTTGCGACCGGCATAATACAGAGTTCGGAAAAAGGAAAAGGGCTTCAGGCTCTGGTCCTTGTTCCCACAAGAGAACTGGCTGAGCAGGTAGCAAAGGCTTTATCGAAATTCTCTAAGTACAGACCCCGTGGAATTATTGCGGTCTACGGCGGCGTAGGTATCAATCCGCAGATACAGGGATTACGGACAGCGGATGTCGTGGTGGGAACACCAGGCAGGATACTTGACCACATCGCAAGGAATACCATCAGATTGGGCAGGGTAAAAACCCTTGTTCTTGATGAAGCAGACCGTATGTTCGATATGGGATTCAAGGACGATGTAGAGAAAATAATCAGGAAAGTCCCGCAGGAGCGGCAAACTCTTCTGTTCTCTGCAACTATCACGAAAGATGTTGTCCGTCTTTCCCGCAACCACATGAAAAACCCGCTTCAGGTATCGGTTACATCTTTTGTTGACCCGAAAAAACTGCACCAGACCTATTATGATGTTGGAGAGGATTTGAAATTCTCTTTACTTGTGCATCTTCTGAAGAATGAGAAATCAAATCTTGTAATGGTTTTCTGCAATACCAAAAGAAATACCGACAAAGTCGCAAAGAACCTGAGATTCGCAAATATAGATGCCATGGCAATTCATGGCGGATTACCCCAGGGTAAAAGGAACAACGTCATGGAGAACTTCCATTCAGGCAAAGCCTGCATCCTTGTATGCACAGATGTCGCTGCAAGGGGACTTGATATCCAGGATGTTTCACATGTCTACAATTACGATATTCCCCGGGAAAGCAAGCAGTATATCCACAGGATCGGAAGGACTGCAAGGGCTGGGGCGGAAGGCAAGGCGATAAATATCCTGTCCAACAAGGACTATGATAATTTTTCACAGGTAATGAAGGAAAATAATGTGGAGATAATGGAAGAGGATCTGCCTTTTTTCGAGAAGGTCGCGGCAAGAATGCCGGAAGGAAGGATGAATAAGCCCAATCTGAGAAGAGTGCAGCATAATAACAGGCGGCGGTTGCGCTAGTGTCTTGTCAAGTGTCAATTAGCAACAAATAATCGAGATAAAAGGATCTATAGTCTTCCGCCAAACTTCCGAAAAATGAAGATTTGTGTTTCCTGGAGAAAATACAATGGTAGCTCAGGAAAAAGATTCTTTTGATTGTTATGGGGTCTGAAGAAAACGAACCGCAGATAAACGCAGATGAACGCAGATTTGTAGCATTAAATCCAGCGCATCTCATCGGTTCGTGGGATTTAGCACTCCTCTTTTTCTGAGTTTTTCATGTGTGGTTGCTTCTGCAATATATCGGCGCGTGGGATTTTATGGTTTTAGTGTTATTATTATAGAGGATAGACAGATTGCAATAGTTTTTCAAAAACCGTAGCATTAAATCTGCGTTTATCTGCGTTCATCTGCGGCTAAATTTTTCAAAAGCTGAATATAATAATTCCTGCATGCGCGCAATTGCGCCGCGTCCATAACAATATATCATGTTTTTTTTGATTTGCGGAAAACTATAATTATCTCAATATCATTTGACAATTTAGCCTTGACAGGACACTAGTTCGCATACCGCTAATTTCATTGATCCTGAAATATCTCATCCATCTCTATTTTTTCGCATCCCCTCTCCCCGAGCGCGCTTTCAAACTCATGCGGCGTAAGCACAGGCGCATGGAACCTTTGCGCATCGTCTATGGTTATCCGGGGGCATGCGGTGTTCACATAAGCATCAGCCTGAAACGCCAGAAGTTGCTCCGGCGTTACAAGTTCCATCTCAATGATAAAACCCTTCTTACCATGCTTTTCAGCCATCTCTTTTAGCCGCATGGCAAGTTCCATCCTGTTCTGCCCGCTCTTAGTTGAAACGATGATCCCGAAAACCGCTGCGTCCATAGCTCTTGCGATATATCCGCCACGCTTACGCAGGAACTTCTCAGGAGCAACTTCGACAGCCCGGTCAAGATATGGGTCTGCCGCGATCACCCTTTTTCCTGTAGCTATCGCAACCCCGAGCGGGTGGAAGATCCCGCTTCCGATATAGAGTATTTCCTCACAATCGACCCGCGCCGAAGTAAAATTGCATCCCAGAACCTGACCTGGATACGCGACTCTCCCGTCCCCGGTTCCGACAACGCATTTTTCCCCGTGTTCTCTTAGGACGGCGCATGCATCATCCAGCTTATGAACATGCTGGACTGTCGTTATCAAACCTATCCTATCGGTTTTCAGGAGCGCAAGTGCTTTCCTGACCACAGGGACCACGTCTATGTTCGAGCGCGCTTCAATAAAGACCACATTGTCGAGCTTTCCCATTCCTGCATGCCCGAAATGGAACAGCACATCGACCCTGCCCGCAAGAACTGTATCGATATCGCATGCACCAAAGCACGGGTTGCCTGAAATAATAACAAGCGCCCCTGTTTTTTCTTCGATGTCCCCTGCAATACCCGGCGCCCGTCGTTTCAATCCTTCAGGGAACTGGAGACCCACTGTTCTGCACTTCCTGTTCTTTATGATGCCGATCACGCGTTCCACATCAAGATCGAATTGTTCCATTACAGTTTCCTCGCTATGACATATGCTTCTTTTTTCTCAGGCTCAAGAACGTCAATGATAGTAAGACCGAGGGACGAAAGCATCTTCAGTATAGGTTCCCTATCCTTTTTTTTCGGCAGTTTCAGCACCTGCATGAGCATGCCGCCTTTTTTCAATGCAGGAAGTGCGTTCTCAAGGGCTTTTATGGAAGATAAGGGATCCGC
>JAHIHJ010000449.1 GCA_018899795.1 Methanobacteriota archaeon | reverse complement strand
TCGATATTTGATTTTTATGTTAACTTGACTGGCTGTATTCGAATATAATCGACTTCTCATCACCGTCTTTGAACAATCTCGATACAGAACTCCCCCCTCAGAATCAATATGTGAATAAGCAGCTATGTACAACTGCTCAGCCATACTGAAAACCCCAGCCGCAACTGCAGCAAATGATGAAGTTCGACCCTTGGCTCCATATGCAGTTTCCACACTAAAATTAGCGGTGCTGCTGCTCGGGTTCAGGTCCATCATCACCCGTTGTGTTATTTCGATCCTATTTTGTAATTTCATGTTCATCTAAATCACACCCTGATAACTCTGATCTTTTGTGCCATCCCGCAGCCAATCGAAACAATATTTCTATCGACTTCGATGGTAACCGGACCGTTCCTGGATATCACACGCACGATGCTGCCCTCATATATACCTCTGAGATTCAGTTTCTGTCTGATCCCGTGACCTCCGCCAATATCCACAATTCTGGCGGGTTCGCCCGGTTTCATCTGTGACTATTATATTCATTGACTGACGAAAGCAGCAATATATGCTCAGAAAGGGCATCTTAAGCACAATAGCACATCTACATAAATCAGCATTAGTTACTGTGGTGCAGGCAGTATCTACGATGTTTTTAGAGTAATTGTGAGAGAGATGGATTAAAAGTTTAAATTTATGTTGAACTGGTGGTGACTATACCGTCAATAAACCGTTGGATTTTTATCAATGAAAATTATTGAAAGCATGTTGAAAGCTATGGAATCTGAAGAAATGGAACCGCAGATGAACGCAGATGAACGCAGATTGAATGCATTGTCTGAGGATATGCCATTAAAAGTATTTTATAAAAATGAATTAGTTGGAGACTACAATTTTGCAGACATATTGGTCGAGGATGAAATCATAATTGAAGTAAAGCGATAAAAGAAATCGATACTGTTCATTTTGCCCCAGTGCTTGAACTATCTTAGAATAACTGGGCTGAAACTTTGCCTTTTGATTCGGAACTACAAAATTTCGGCAGCGAGATGAGAAAATACGTCTATAATTTCCTATGCCTTCGAAAACAGATCAAAAGCAGCATCAACAGACGCATCTTCAATTAATACCGGCATAGCTCGCAAACGAGCAGTTTTTTGGATTTTTGAATGATAGAGTTAAAATTATTTAATTTACTTAGTTTATTAAGTTGTTGGGTGAATTCTCCCAAAAAATTTTCATCTTGTGTTATTAATGGATGATTTTGCTCTATTAATTTCTTAACGTCGTAATATTCATTTAATCCGCAATTCTCTAATTTTCTCATCAAATTCTGCATAATATAAAGGGGTTTCACTCCAATTGATGACGATGTGATGATATATAAACGGTAACTACAATTCACCATAATCCCGTAAATGAAACTTTCCAATAAAAGGTATAAACGTAACCCTAAAGCATCATAACCCCGTACTTAAGTACATGGGCTTGCTATCGTTTTTTGCTTATAAATCTTTCTCACCACCAACACAATTCTGCGAAGAAATGTATTTCTCCACAACTTCCCAGCCCTGTCCAACCGAGCCGTGGTAGCAGCCAAGAGACCAGAGATGACCTTCACACCAATCCCGAAGATGCGGGAATTCTTCCCTCAATATCCTGCTCGATCTTCCTTTAATCTTCTTAGCAATATAAACTAAAGAATACTTCGGTGGATACTGGAAAAAGATGTGCACATGGTCAATATTTGGAGTTATTACGAGGTGGTCTGTCAGCAAAGAAACTGTATACCTGTCGTAGCGGAGTTCTTTCCCCTGTCTATCCATAGCTGATACTTCAAAGTCTATACCTAAAACCCTATGGTAAGAGCGGAGTGAAAGTAATCTATTTTGAGACGACAAACCAATGAAAATAAGGAACCGGTTCAGCATTCTCATAAGCATCTATGAGTCGCTGTCAGTACAACACTGATGAACTCGATTGCCTGCATCTGCGTTCATCTGCGGTTTAAAAAATTACAAAAG
>JAHIHJ010000096.1 GCA_018899795.1 Methanobacteriota archaeon | reverse complement strand
TACCCAAGCAATTTTATCCTTCCAATCATCAAGAAAGCTTACTATGTAAGTGTTTTTTGTCCCATCAGCTTCTTCACCTCTAAGCCCCCTGCCAATCATTTGTGTCATAAGAACTGTTGACATAGTAGGACGTGTAAGAAAAACAGTTTGAATTTTTGGCAAATCTGTTCCTTCAGTTACAATATTTACATTTATAAGAACCTGTAAATCCCCTTTTCTAAATCTTTCAATTGTATAATTGTTCTCTTTTCCAGAAATGGTAACACCTGTTGCAGCATCATGAACTGGTGAAAAAACCGCATCACATGCTATTCCTTTTTCTTTAAAAAGTTTTCTTAGAGCAATAGCGTTGTCTACATTTAAAGCAAATATTAGTGTTTGATGATATTTATTTCTATTTTTTATATAGTGATCTACAATTCTATTATTTCGTAAACTATTCTCTGCAATACTTTTCGCTGTTTTTTTGCCTAATTTATCAATATCAAAATCATATTTCTTCAGTTTTTCAAAATCGCTATCACTTAGAGTTTTGGTTAAATCAATAAATGTTTTTTCTTCTTCAAAAATTGGCTCAGATAAAATTTTTCTACCTATTAAGGTTCTTAAATTAACATCATAATCAAGATCATCCGGAAATATTTTCTCTAAATAACCTTTTTCTTTCTCAGCAGTTCTGAAAGGGGTAGCTGTAAGCCCCAGCATTCGAAATTTAGGAACCTTTTCTTTCAATAGCTTTATAAGTTTCCTATACGACTTTGCAGTAGCATGATGCGCCTCATCAACTACTAAAAACAACTCATCGACGTTATTGAGCCAATTTTTTATTAAATAATTTTTTCCTGAGTTTAAGCTATCCTTACTTGCAATAATAATATCATCGGTGCTTTTAATATTTACTGCTTGGTCGTGCAAACCTGAAACAATTCGGTAGTTAAACGACTTTCTGTTCTTAAGAATATCAGTATAAGCACTTTTCACGAACGTGTCACGTGCTTGTTCTAATAACATGTGTCGGTGAGCAATCCAAAGAATCTTTTTGTTTTTATCAATGTAATTTCTCGAAAGCCATTGAACTGCTGTGTAAGTTTTTCCTCCACCTGTCGGAATAACCAATAATCCTTCAAAAGGATATTTATTTGCTTTGATAATTTTTTCATCTAATTTTTTTATAGCTTCCTCTTGATGAATATACATTGTTTTGGGATTTTTACCGATAGCGACATCTACTTTTCCTGCATTATCATTAGGTACAGATATTTTTGATTTACTGTTGATATCTATTGTTTCTTTATTTTTTAGCTGATCCGTGTCGGCATCATCTATGATTTTTTCCAATATTCTATCATTTTGATTTGAGTCTTTTAATTTGAAATATATTTTTTCATCAAACGGAATTTTAGTCAAGTCACTTGAATATTTTAATTCAATCAATTCTCCATCTTCTTTTGAACAAGGAATTATTTTTTGTTTTTTCAAATTTTTAAAGATTAAATCAAGTTTTTCGTGATTCCTGTTCTTCATATTAAAATCTTTAAGAAAAATATAATACTTCAAATAAATTACTTTTTCTGATCGTTTTTCTATTTTTGATTTTAAATCTGAAATAATTTGATCAATTTCATCTGTTTCTAGCATACGTGCCATCCTTCAGATTTATGAACTAATTCATTAAGTGAGTTAGAATATACTTCTACCCAATCTACATATCTGCGTTCATCTGCGTTTATCTGCGGTTTCGAATTTATAATTGAAGGTATTATTTTAAAATTGTCCATAAATGACCTTCCCCGTTCTTATAATCGATGTAATAAATGCTGTTGAGGCTTCTTTCCACTTTTCCACTTCCTGTGGAGTATAAACAATAATATCTTTAGGAATTCGAAAATCACGGAGCAATTTTCTTATTTTAAACACTCTTTTATGCATCGGTTCTTCTGATGGCATTATAACTAATAAATCCAGATCGCTATCTTTTGTCGGGGTTCCGTAAGCGTATGAGCCAAAAAGAACTATCTTTTCAGGATGAACCCCGCTAATGATGCGGTTTTTGATTTCCTGGATGAGTTCAACGGTTATGGGTTCCATGATATTTTTATATTTTAGTTTGTTTCAGACGTCCTGAACTGTGGGTGGCAAGCATTTTATTGAACCACGCATCGATATGCATAGGGTCATTCTCGATAACTTTTTCATAACACTTTATCGCTTCTTCATAATTATTTAAACTATGCAGGGCAAGCCCTTTGCCATACCATGAATAGAAATAATCAGGTTCGATATCAAGCGCCTTTTCACAGCATTTTATCACATCATCATATTTATTAATACCATAAGAAGCAAGTCCTTTGCAATACCATGTATCTGCGTGCTCAGGAAATAATTTTATTGCATTATCGTAACACTGTATCACGTTCTCGAACTGTTCCATTATATGCACCATCTGCCCCTTATTGTGCCAGATATACCATGCATAATCGCCTTCAGGTTCGAGTTCTATCTCTTTATCAAAGCACCTGGAAGCTTCTTCGAACCGCTCAAGACTTCGAAGTGCAAATCCTTTCCAGCGCCATGCTTTTGAGTGTCGGTGATCGATGCGTATTACACTGTCATAACAGGTTAATGCAGCATTGAATTTATGTAAATTATGCAGCGCCCGTCCTTTATTGAACAGGGCATCCACATGTTTTGGATCAACTTTTAATATCCGGTCAAAATATTCTATTGCTTCATTGTATTTTTTCAAATTGAATAATGCAATGCCTTCTGTTATCAATTTTTCTGGATTTTTTCGTTTCGCTGAAGATCTCATGTATTTTTGCCACTCCATTCAATAAAATTCTTGCATCACACATCCAGGTTCTTTACATCCTTCGCGTGCTTCTCGATGAACTCGCGCCTTGGCTCCACCTTATCCCCCATGAGTATCGTGAAGATCTCATCAGCCTTGATGGCATCTTCAAGTGTAACCTTTAGCATCGTCCTTGTCTCAGGGTTCATTGTAGTATCCCAGAGCTGCTGCGGGTTCATCTCACCAAGACCTTTATATCGTTGCAGTGTTATGCCTTTTTTACCATAATCCGATAATATATTAGCCAAATCTGATATTGAACTGACCTCTTGTTCTTTAGACTCGAACTCGGTAAGAACATAAGGAGGTTTTCCTAAAGAATCAATTTTTTCGTAAATTTCATATATTTCTTCAAACTTTTCATCCATAAAAAATTTTATCGCTTCCCCATCAAAATCCCCCTCCACTTCTACAGATATAATGTCATTATTTGTGGGATCTGTTTTTTGTACGATTTTTTTAACATTTGGAATTACAGCATAAATTTGGTCATTCAGCTTACCTATTTTTGATTTCGTTGTTTCACCCTTAAAAAGATTACTTTTCTTGATGAATGCATCTATTAAGCTCGAAGGGAGACCACTCTTTTTATATTTGTCATAAAAATTTTTATAGTTAGTTAAATAAATCAGTAGTTTGGTTAATTCATCTTCCGTGAATTTTTTCTTATCTGATTTGGAATATAAACTAACATTTTTCGATGTATATTTACTAAACCATTTATTTAATTCTTCTTCATTGTACACATAATCTTCAGTTTTACCCTTCTTCACTTTGAAAAGTGGAGGCTGGGCGATGTAGATATAGCCCATTTCGATGAGCTGGCGCATGTACCTGTAGAACAGCGTCAGCAGTAGCGTTCTTATATGAGAACCGTCCACATCAGCATCTGTATTATGGCAGCATATCCCCCCAATGCCACAGATAAAGTTCTCATCCTCTTCAACAGAAAAATCATAAACCATATTCTTTGAAGGTTCTACTTTACGCACCGACGTTACAGGGAAGGCAGCAAGATCTCCGCTGATGGGTGTAAAAGACCTGTTAATTCCAGTCTTATTTGCAGCATTCATCTTTCGCTCAAGTTTATGCGCCAGATGATGATCCTTCCATACTGGCTTGAGTTTATCAATATCTTCTTTCGCTTTAATCGAAAGTGCGTGGACTGTATGTCGTGTAATAACAGGTTTGCCCCGGATGATCCCCGATGTTTTTCCATCTGGCTCCCGAACTGAAAGCGAAGCCAGAACGCCATGAGAAGAGAACAGATACATAAGCTGGCTCGCCAGATCCTTTGAGGATGTGACCATACTGATACCTGTTTCATCCAAAGTTCCGTCGCCCATGAAATAACCTCTCAGGAAATCCAGCTGCATCTGCCTGTCGACATTGAACACCAGGTCAGGAATGCGCTTGGTATGCGATTCAAGTGAATCAAATCCGAAAATAAAACGGAATACTGCTGAAACTACATTATTAACAACTTTCAAATCCCCAGCCCGTCCATCTTTGCCCGGGTAATACTGGGGGGTGATTCCAAAGACCCGATTCATAGCTGTTGATATTTCGTCCTTCATGCATTGGTTGCTACTGCCGATCGCAAAGCGCACACCTCCCCGCTGGCTTAAACTCCCTTCTGCTACAAAAAAGCCGAGTATCGTCATCAATTCCTGATTTACAGGAATAAAGCGCGGAACACCATGATCGGCGTAATGTTCTGGTGTGAGACTTAATTTTGAACCATTGAAACCGAATATTTCATCCTTATGTTCTTCACGAATGCGCATCTGATGTAATGCAGTAATGGGTTCTCCGCGGACATACAGTTCAAAATCAAGTTCTTCGCGCATGGCAAACAGTTCTGAAATCAAATCTATACGAGCCTGTGGGTTGGGCTGATCAAGCGGCAATCTGATGGGAGCCACGACCAGATCTCCAGGCTTAATTGCATCGCCTCTTTTGAGCGTAATTTTTTTATCTTCATAGACAAAAACGCTGTGTGATGAAGTGATACGAACTTTCCTCCCATATGAAGCCTGTATCTCAAATAGATCGTCCCCAATCTCGTGACGTATGATTTTCTTAATGGATTTGAATGTCGTTTTATGAGAATTGACATCAAAACAAAGAACTTGATGATCTGTCCCATCTGATCCGGCATCCAGGAGATTATCAATAAACTCCCCCACGCACACAGAGCGAATGATCCCTGATGGGTCGCGGATGAAGGTCATTTCAGAATGGTCTACGCTCATTATTATTATTCTATGATACCGCGCCTTGTTGATATCGAATTCCTCACCCTCGCCAATTCCTGCGCCAATTGCCGTTATGAGCGCGCGTATCTCCTCGTTCTTCAATATCTTCGTGAGCCTTGCCTTTTCCACGTTCAAGATCTTGCCGCGAAGGGGAAGTATTGCCTGATACCTGCGGTTGCGTCCCTGTTTGGCGCTGTTATGTACGAATACATCGCTTGCAAGAGCAAAATTATGAGTATGCGGTACTTCGATATCATAAACATCCATTCCCTCCTCCAGGCGCTCGATGGAAACGATACGGTGGTTGAAATTGGAAACGGCTTCACAGGCAAAAGCATTATCACTTATAAGAGAATGCTGGCATGCACCATCAAACCTTTTAAGCGAATCATCAGGAGTAAGATAAACTGCTTGCTTGAAACTGCCATCCCGCAGCATGAAAGGGTGATCAGGTGTACAAATAATTTTTTCGTCCGTATCTAAAGTGACTTTAATGACATCAGCTTTTGCTTTCGTCATTCGTGGATTAATTATTCGTTCAAGCCCTATCGTACCATCATTTCGTATAGTATAACAAAAATGCTCTTTTCCATTTGCCTGTTCATCAATAATTTCCTTGAAACTGAGCGCACGACCATCTGCTAAGGCAACAAGCGTATCACCCGAAAAACACCCACCCGCACTGTCGCCTTCTACAATATATATCTCACTATGCGCCGGGTCTTTCTCCGAGCAGTCTGCCAGTTTACCTGGCAGCGAACTTATTTCAAGCGCATTCTTGCGCCTTGTAAGTTCCCGCGCCTTGCGGGCAGCCTCACGTGCTTCTGCTGCTTCAAGAGCTTTTGAAAGAATGATCTTAGAAGCAGCCGGATTTTCTTCGAGGAACTCAGAAAGCCCTTCTGATACAAGTGTTTCCACTATGCCCTTGATCTCGCTGTTACCGAGCTTTGTCTTTGTCTGCCCCTCAAACTGCGGGTTTGTGAGCTTGATATTGATGATCGCGGTGAGACCTTCCCTCACATCCTCGCCCGATAGCTTTTCTTCTCCTTTCAGGATTTTTTTCGATTTCGCATAATCGTTCGCGACCCTTGTAAGCGCAGCCTTGAAGCCGATAAGATGCGTTCCGCCCTCATGGGTGTTTATATTATTGGCAAATGCGTAGACGTTTTCTACATAGCTGTCGTTGTACTGCATTGCGATCTCGACGACCGTCGTATCTTTTTGCTTCTGGAAGTATATGGGCTTTTCATGCAGTACGCTCTTGTTCTTGTTCAGGAACTCCACAAAAGAAACGATGCCACCCTCGTACTGGAACACCTGTTCTTTCTGGGTGAACTCATCCTTGATCGCGATCTTAATTCCCCTGTTCAGGAAAGCAAGTTCACGAAGCCTTCCTTCTAAGAGATCCATTTCGAATGAAACGGTTTCGAAAATCGTCTTATCAGGCTTGAAGGTGACAGTAGTCCCCGTCCCCTCTACGATTCCTATCTCCACAACTTTGGTAACAGGTTTTCCCTGTTCATACCGCTGCTTGTATAACTTTCCATCCCTCCTGACCTCAACCTCAAGCCATTCAGAGAGCGCATTGACCACCGAGACACCCACACCGTGCAGACCGCCTGAGACCTTGTATGCGTTGTTATCGAACTTGCCGCCTGCATGCAACTTTGTCATGACAACTTCAAGAGCCGATGCATTGTATTTCGGCAGTATCTCAACAGGGATGCCGCGCCCGTCATCAATTACCCTTACAGTGCTGTCAGACCTGAGAATGACATCGATGTTCTTGCAATATCCAACCAGGGCTTCATCGATGCTGTTATCCACTACTTCATACACCAGGTGGTGAAGTCCCTTTGAATCCGTGCTGCCAATGTACATTCCGGGGCGCTTTCGTACAGGCTCAAGACCCTCAAGTACCTGTATCTGCCCTGCGCCGTATTCCTTATTCGCTGTCTCCATATCGATTTCCTTCGGACTCTAATTATCTTCAATACATATATACCTTATTGCATCAACGCATAACGATTTTAATTTTTATTTAAAAAAATAAAAAATTATATTTTTCAATAAAAAACCGCAAGCGGGAGGTGGTGTAAAAAATATAAATTCTAGTAATAGTATCTATATAAGTTTATATTAGTTGGAGATATTTCAGGGAATTTTCACTGGTTGCGCTTTCCTCTCACGAACTCTCCCGGTTCGATGTATGCGCCGCCCGCTATGGTAGTCCCCACATTTAACATACTGTTGATGCCGGTATGCACATCATCCCCCATAATTACACCAAGTTTTTTCCTGCCCGAATCGAACTTTCTTCCTCCCAGTTCCACCAGCACTGTCCTTCCGTCATGCCTCAGGTTCGCGACTTTAGTGCCCGCGCCGAAATTGCATCGTTCTCCGATTATGCTGTCCCCGACATAGCTTAAATGCCCTATATGGGTCTTATTCATAATTATGCTGTTCTTGACCTCAACAGCATTTCCTATTCTCACATTGTCCCCTATGCTCGTATAAGGTCTGATGTAGCAGTTCGGGCCTATATCACAATTCTTTCCTATGATGACAGGTCCTTCAATGTACGCCCCGTTCCTAACGATCGTTCCCTTGCCAGTGCTGACGTATCCCTTCAATGTCGCATTAGTCTCCACATCCCCCCGTATCTCCCACTGCACATCTTCCCCATTCTTAAGCATCATTTCATTAGCTTCAAGCATGTGCCATGGAAATCCGATGTCCTGCCACGTTTCAAGGGAAACATATGCTGAACTTTTTCCAGAGTCTATAAGGCGCTGTATGGAGTCCGTGATCTCATACTCGCCTCTTGTGGAATGACCCGTTCCTGAAATTGCATCAAATATCGAAGGTTCAAATACATAGATGCCCGCATTTGCAAGGTCGGACAGCGGGTTTTTCGGTTTCTCAACGATCTTTTCCACGCTATTACCTTTAACATATAAAATCCCGTATTCTTCGGGTGACGCAACTTTCTTTGCCGCTATGACCACTTCTCCTCTTGCGTTCAGGATATTTTTTATATCCGGGATGCCTGCAATCACATCACCGTTGGTGACAAGGAACCTTTCAGTGATCGAATTTCTTGCCACTGCGATGGCATCGGCTGTTCCGTTCTGGCGCTGTTGTTCAATGTATTCTATATTTACACCCAGGCTCCTGCCGTTCCCGAAATGATCTATTATCTTTTCTTTGCAATATCCTGTAACCACCAAAAAATCCTTTATCCCCGCTGCCTTGATTGCCACGATTATATGTTCAAGCAGGGGTCTGTTCGCTATCGGAAGCATTGCCTTTGGTCTATTCTCCGTGAGCGGTCCCATCCTTGTTCCCTTTCCAGCCGCAAGAATGACCACTTTCATGCTATGGCTCCCTTTACGATATCTTCGGCTTTTTTATACAATTCATCGCATCTGTCCTGTGATTCAACAGTTATCCTGATCTTCGGCTCAGTCCCGCTTGGGCGGACAAGTATCCAGCCTTCATCCAGGTCTACCCTGACGCCGTCGAGTGTATCTGTCTTGCCAAGCCTTTCCAATCTTTCTGCAATAATTGTCATAGCCTTCTTTCTGTCCTTACACGGGAATGCGTTCCTTTTCACTTTATATTCCGGTATTGAATCGAGCAGTTCGCTGAATTTCCCCTCTATCTCCACTATCTCGACCAGCCTTGCAGCAGCATAGATACCGTCAGGACATAAGGATATCTTCGGGAATATCCATGCCCCGGATGGTTCCCCTCCGAACTCCCCTTTTATTTTTTTCAGCGTCTCTGCGACATAAACATCCCCAACTTTCGTGCGCGATATCTTTATTCCCTTGAGCATGTCATCAACTACTCTCGAAGTATCTACAGGCACTGCTATGGCTTTTTTTGCCTCTCTCACCGCAAAGAATGCAAGCATTTTATCCCCGCTCACGAACCGCCCTTCATTATCAACAGCCATCATCCTGTCCGCATCCCCATCATGGGCAATGCCCAGGTCTGCGCCGGCGGCTTTGACCGCACTCTTCAGCATCCCTAGAGTCTCATCCACCGGCTCAGGCTCTCTTCCAGGAAAGTAGCCGTCAGGCTGAGAATTCAGGGTGATCACTTCACAGCCCATCTCTCTCAGGACGTATGGCGTGATAACAGAAGCTGCCCCGCAACCGCAGTCAACAACGACCTTCAGGTCTGAGCTTCCTGTATTTTTCAATATGATCTCGCTGTGGTCTTTGACAGCAGTTCCCATTAAGCCAAGGTCACCTGTATTCTCCCAGCCTGCACGCGTGAATTTCTTGTTATCCAATAGATTCTCTATCTCTTCCTGCTGTCCAGTGTCCATGGACATCCCATTTTTAAAGACCTTTATCCCGATATATCTTGCAGGGTTATGGGACGCTGTTATCATAATTCCGCAACCGCAGTTCTTCGAGGCAATAGCAAGCGTCGGTGTCGGGATCATCCCGGCTTTCAATACTTTACATCCTGCAGATAGCAAGCCAGCTATGACTGCATGTTCTATCATCTCACCCGCGATCCTTGGGTCATGACCTATCACCACTTCTCGATAAACACTTCCCACGGCAAGACCGAGATCGAGCGCTAACTGCGGGGTGATTTCCGTGTTTGCCACGCCTCTTATTCCGGAAGAGCCGAACTTTGAAAATTCAGATGACTTTGCAGGTTTTGAATGTTTTTCCGGATCATTTGCCATTATTATTCCACCGTCACGCTTTTAGCAAGATTCCTTGGCTGGTCGATGGGGCAATTTCGCGCTTTTGCGATATAATACGATAGCAATTGCACTACTACTGTTGACAGCATTGGCGACAGGATATCCTCAGTTGTGGGTATGCGTATGACCGCATCCACATATTTTTCAATTTCGCTGTCCTTTTCATCGGCTATGGCAAGGACCGGAGCATCTCTTGCTTTTACTTCCTTGATATTGTTAACAACTTTATCATATGTCACCCCTTTTGTGGCTATCGCTACAACGGGCGTGATTTTTGTTATCAGTGCGAGAGGACCGTGCTTCAGTTCCCCGGCAGCGTAGCCCTCTGCATGGATGTAAGATATCTCCTTGAGTTTTAATGCTCCCTCAAGCGCTATCGGGTAATTCAATGTGCGACCGATGAAGAAGAAGTCGCTGGATGAACTGAATTTTTCTGAAAATTTTATTATCGCATCTTTATTATTCAGAATACGTGTGATCTGGGCCGGTACCTGCTTCAATGCTGTTAGCATGCGTTTCATGTGATCTGAGCTGATCTTTCCTCTGATCTTCCCAAAATAAAGGGCAAGAAGGTACAGCGCTCCGAGCTGTGAGATAAAAGTTTTTGTCGCAGCAACTCCGATCTCGGGTCCTGACCTTGTATATAAGACATTATCTACTTCCCTTGTTACCGTACTGCCTATCACGTTCGTGATCGCAAGCGTCCCACACCCTGAACTTTTTGCCTCACGAAGCGCAGCAAGGGTATCCGCGGTTTCTCCCGACTGGGTTATTACAATGACCAGGGAGCCCGGGGATGAATGCGAGTATCTGAACTCAGATGCTATTTCAATATCCACATGGACGCCTGCAAGCTGCTCGAACAGGTATTTACCAAGGAAACCTGCGTTGTAGGAGGTACCGCATGCGATGATGCTGATCCTTGATAGATCCTTGATCTGTGACTCCGTGAGTTTTATGTCTTCGAATGAAATATTGCCTTCAAGTTCAGATATCCTGCCAGCGAAAGTCTCATGGAGCGCCCTTGGCTGCTCATGGATCTCCTTGAGCATAAAATGTTCATAGCCTGATTTTTCAGCAGCTTCGAGGTTCCATTCTATCAAATTTATCTTTTTTTCAATTGGCATTTTTCCAGTATCAAAGAAAGACACACAGTCAGGGGTAATAGAAGCGACTTCTAAGTCATCTAAAAATATGATCTTCCGGGTGTATTTTAAGATAGCAGGAATATCCGAAGCTACAAAATTCTCATTCTCCCCGATCCCGATCACAAGAGGGCTGTCTTTCCTTGCAGCCACAAGTTCAGGACCGCAAATAGCAGCTATGGCGTATGACCCTCTGATATCCTTCAGGGCAGAGATAACTGCATCCGTGAGATCGTCCTTATAGTAGTGGTTAATAAGATGCGCCAGCGCTTCCGTATCGGTCTCCGAGACAAATTCAAAACCTTCGCGCGAAAGCTTTTCCTTCAACTCCTGGAAGTTCTCAATGATCCCGTTATGCACCACAGAGATGTTCCCGGAAGTATGGGGATGAGCATTTATCTTGTTTGGCTTTCCATGAGTCGCCCATCTTGTATGCCCTATTCCCACGGTTCCGGATATATTGGGGAGAGTTTTCTCCAGGTCAACGATCCTGCCTTTTTCTTTGTACACTTCAACGACATTTGTATCAAAAACTGCAATTCCCGCAGAGTCATAACCCCTGTATTCCAGTCTTTTCAGGGAGTCTATAAGTATCGCAGCCGCCTGATTTTTACCGTTGTATCCGACGATCCCGCACATGTTATACCACGATAG
>JAHIHJ010000095.1 GCA_018899795.1 Methanobacteriota archaeon | reverse complement strand
GGGAAAATACGAATAGGAGGAATAGAGAAATTAAGAAAAAAGTTCACCTTTACTCTTTCTGGCGGCGAGAAGCAGCGTACTGCAATTGCCGGGGTTCTTTCCATGGAACCAAAGATACTGATCCTTGATGAACCTACCTCTGATCTTGACCCTGCAGGCACAAAGCAGGTTCTTGAGACTGTGAAGCGACTCAACAAGGACAGAGCGATCACAATTATTCTGATAGAACACAAGATCGATGAGGTGGTTGGTCTTGCAGACAGGACAATCGTCATGGATAGGGGAAAGATAGTACTTGATGGAAAAACCTGTGATGTATTCAACCGCAACCTCGATATTCTTGAACGCATCGGCATATATCCGCCTCATCTTATACGACTCTCAAGGAAGCTGGGAGTAAAACCTTCCACTAAAATAATATTTGAGGAGGTCCAGTTCAATTACCTCAATGGAACCCCTGTACTGAAAGGCATAAATCTCGAAATAAAAAACCTGAATGTTGCCGAACTTGCTGTTAAAGTAGGATACCTTTTCCAGAACCCTGACCTTCAGCTTTTTACAGATACAGTTGCTGAAGAGATCGGTTTTGGACTGAAGAACAGGTCGCTGGCTACTGTTGAAATAAACAAAAATGTTGCCCAGGCGCTGGAGATCATGGAACAGGATATTCTCGTTCTTGATGAACCCACAACAGGACAGGATCGCGGTCACCTGAGTAAGTTTCTGGGTCAAATGAAAAAACTGAACGATGCGGGAAAAATACTGATGGATGGCAGCACTCGTGAGGTCTTTTCCAGACCAGATATTCTTAATAGAGCTTCTATAGAGCTGCCTCTGCTTGCCAGAATTAGTAATGATTTAAATAAGGCTGGGAGAAAAGTCCCTGTAATACTTACACTTGAAGAGCTTCAATATTTTCTAAAAATCAAAAATAATACAATAAAAATATAAGATGCATAGAAATGAATACAGATAACACTTTGAAAGATGGATATTGGCTCATGGATATTTCAAAATATTTGATTGAAGATAAATGAAATAGGTTTCGCTGATGGTGTCTGTCACTTCCCGAACCTCCTCTGCCGCCTCTGGAAATCCCGGATGGCTCTCAGGAAATCTATCTTCCGAAAGTCCAGCCAGTTCATATCAGTAAAATACAGCTCTGAGTATACTGCCTGCCATATAAGAAAATCAGTCAATCTCCTGCCTCCAGCCCTTATTACAAGGTCAGGTTCGAATTTGAACAAAAGATGGGATTCGATGACCTCTTCGTTAATGTCGTCGGGTTCCAGAGTATTATCTTCAACCCTTTTCATTATCTCTTTAACAGCTTTTGTCAGTTCGTATTTTCCGCTGTACCCTATCGAGATATCCACCCTCATCCCTTTAGTATCATGTACCTTAATTTCCCTGTCCTGGCGCGTAATTACATTGATGTTCCGGGTTATTTCATAAAGCTCAGGCGGCAATTCCGAAGAAAGTTTCTTGCATATATTCTCACTAAGTTCGGGCTCCACCTCGATAATATTGATGTAGATAGTAACTATATTTACACCATATTCTCTGCACCAGCAAACAAGAGATCGGATCTTACCGTATCCTTCGTCAGCCAGAAGGTCGCTTTCAGAGAGTACAAGGACAATATGTTCTGGTATTTCATGGTTTTTTATGTCGTTTTTCAGTTTCCATTCATACATTCCGGAAATAAGTCCCATGAGCCTGTATTGGAATTAAAGGATAAAGTATTTGCTTATTAGAACAGATTCAGTGATGAATGAAGCTGACACAGGAGTACAAAACCCAGAGCATTTATATATTTATTGGGCTCATCATCCTTCTTTTTCCATTCTTTAGCACATATATTTTTCTGCTGGCGTTCTTCTGTGGAGCTCTTGTCTTATCTAGACCCAAACCGGACTCCCAGGTCTTCGGTATTCTTGCCCGCGAATCAGATATCAAGCAGGGTAGACTTAACGGACTTACGCGTCTTTTTCTGACAATGGGGACGCTTTTTTTGATAAGTTCGATCTTCGGACCTGAAAAATTCCCTGTTTTCATAATCGCTGGAGCCCTGGCGATCACGACCTTCGGGGACGGCATAGCAGACCTCATAAATATCCATAACAGGCAGAAAAACTCTGTCAAGGTCTATTCGCCAATATCCAGCATTGTTTTTTTGATATCAGGAGGGATATTTGCTTTCCTTGCAGGGGAATGGGTACTCTGGATACTGGCAGGCGGCGAGCAAACGATACATTATGAATTCGTATTTTTCCTTGCAGTGCTCGGCTCTGTCACAGGTGCGCTTCTTGAATCCATGGC
>JAHIHJ010000094.1 GCA_018899795.1 Methanobacteriota archaeon | reverse complement strand
CTTCCCCTTCTTCTTTCTTTTCTTTCTTGCTTTTTCCACTTTCCATAATTATTCACCTGGATATTTTCTTAAGTATTATTCCCAATACACCGTTTCTATATGTTTTTTCAATAACCTGCTCCACAGCATAAGGCAGTGGAACAATTCTCCTGAAACTTCCGGCAGATATCAGGAGTGTATTGCCATCTACATCAATGGTTAAGCTCTCCTCATCAACATTGGGCAGTTCTGTTGTTACCCATATGACATCCTTATCATCGATGATATCTATTTGCTCGCTTACACAGCCGCAAAAGGGGCAGCCTCTGCTGAAAAGCATCTCCTTTTCCACCAGGTAATGGCATTCAGGGCAGCGGTAGTGGAATACATATCCACTTTTTATGCAGACGCTTCCCTTTTTCATGCCATGGATACCAGGGCTTTTCTTCGTAGCTGGCTTGCCCAGCCGCATATGGGGCAGCCCTCTTCTATTAGTAATTGTTCCTCCCTTCGATTTCCGCATTCAGGACAGCTTGCTTTTACTTTATCTGCTTCTCTCCAGCCAACTGCGTTCAGGTTGGTTCCTGATGGGAACTCAAGACCATACCGCGCTGCCGTCTCAAAGGATGCGAGAGCAGCCCTTATCTTGATGCCAAGCAGCTCTGTGCCTGCAACTGATACTGAAATATCGGCGTTTATCACTAAGCCTTTGTCCAGAATCCTGTCTATCGCATCTGCCAGACCTCCGGAACCTTCAGGTATTAATCCAGTCATATTCTTTCACCTCCTTATTCTTGCTTCCCATTTTACTCTCATTTTATCCCATCCCTTATTCCATCTCGCTGTCTTTGCTGAGAACTTTACAGCTTTTTTATCCATCTTCTGCATTCCTCTATCGATTCGCGCCTGCTTTATTCCCTCAAACCTGCTATCTGTCGCTTCTCTTTTCTGTGCGAAGTATCTTCTCCTCGCCATTATCTTCCTTGCCAGATAGCCTTCTTTCCCTGCTCTGCCGCGCTTTCGCATCTCATTTCTTCTGGTTCTTGCTGCTTTTTGCAGTTCATACTGTGCCTGATTCATTATTCATCCTCCTTATTATGGATCCCTGACCAGATGGTCGGGGATGAAGATTTGATCCATTCCCATGTAATTCACTACCTCTATGTTCATTCCCTTCCATTCATTCATTTTTTCAGGTATGCTGTATCCCTCTATTTTTTCGGTTATCCTGTAATGCTTAAGGAAAGCGGCAAATCTGTTTCTCCTGAGGCGTGACCGTCTGCTTAATGCATTGCATTCAAGTGTCCCATCGAATTTTAAAACAACTGGAAACACGCTGCTTATGCTCCTGCCTCCCTGGGTTTTCACGTCTATAACAATTACATCGGTGTCACCATACAGTTTGGGTCGCTTTTCCCATAGCTTATCTGTTGGATAACATCCATCAAACTCCTTGACGAAATATGATGTGTCGCTGTAAAGCCTCACATCCTCGATTACTGCATCAATTTTTTCTATCTCAACTTCTTCCCGTTTAAGTTCCTCGATTCTCTTTTTATGCATCTTTTTATTATCTTCAAACCTATCCTTGATCTCCTCTGGGCTTCTCTTTGGCGTCAGTGGTCTTGTATTCACCATTTATTTCACCACCACCTCATTGATCTGGATAGAAATTCCGTCCCTCTTTCTCCAGACTTATTTCTTGCTTCTTCTACTCTTTTCTCTGAGGCTTCTCTCCACTCTTTATGCCTTCTTTCCGCTGCCTCACGCCACTTTTTTGCCTCCGGCCGCCACCCTTCGTTTGTAGCTGTCCTCTCTGCACGCTTTATTTCTAATTCTCCACGCCACTTTCCTGCTTCCGCTCTCCATTCCTCTCCCGCAGTTCTTCTCGTCTCTGCCCTTTTCTCGATTTCTTCACGCCAGCCTTCTACACGAATTCTTCCTATTCTATCTCTTTCCTGGCCTCTTTTGGATTGTCTCTCTATTCTCTCTTGCTCAGCCCTCATTCTTTCCTCAAGTGGACTCCAAGTTACCATTATCACACCTCTCTCTGTAAAATATCTGCATACTTCTTACCCAGCACATGTTCAACTGCAGACCTCACCACCTCAGGGTGCTGGCTCCAGATTTGAACCATCTTCTCACTATTTTCATTGATCGTCCTCTCGATATCTATCCTTACATGACGGGAGAACTGAGCACGTATGACCCCGATATTCGTCCTGTATACATTGTCGGTCAGCTCACAAATCAGCACACCTTTCCTTGTCATATTATTACTCCTATTTTACCATCCCTATTACACACTGCGCAGTAACGGAGACCAGAAAACATTGTTACAGTTCGGACAATAGTTTAAGTTAATGTTCTCTATTATATTGCTGCAATAAGGGCATATCCTGTTTGCGCCAGCAAACCTTTTCTCAGCCATGCTATTTCACCTCTTTTCTGCTTTTTCGCTCATATGCCATGCCTCTCTGCCACCACTCGTTAGCCCCCATGTTCCGCACCTCTTTTCGGATGCATATGCCCCCATTTGAGGACCTGTTTGAACATCCTTGCCTGATTCTTCGTTCTTCTTCCTGTTCCATAGAGATATCCTTCCCGCTCATCTTTTTCCATAACATCACCTCTCATAGCCCATGAATTGCTTTACATAGCTGCTTATTTCACCTTGCTTTCTTCTGATTTCCAGTTTCATATCCTCATTTTTCTCATGAATATTTGCCTCTAAGTCCTTGAGGCGGCGTATCTTCCTGCCCATAGCTATCCTCTTCCTCTTATTCCATATTATCCCTGTAATTTCCTTGACCCTTTCTTTTAACGCTATTTCGTCCATGTCGTCCACGCTTTCCAACATTTTCTCGAATTCAGCATCGTTTGTTATCCGGGCATCTATATGTATACGGGATTTTTTGGGGATAGCTTCCCTTCTCCGTATCGCACATGGTCTCATGGCAGCCACACTACCGCCTCTCGAACATTCTCTTTCTGACATTTTGGATATCCTTTTGGAACTGGTGTGCATAGCTATTCATGCCCTCTCTTAATTCTCCCGGGTCGCGGGTGTGACCTCCCAGGCCGGAATCGATACTCCTCTGCCACCATTCTTTCCTTCTCTGGGGCAGCTCTTCTTCTACTTCAGGTGGTGCATGTTCCTCTCCAAGAGCATCCGCAATTGCCATCCTGGCTATCTCCGGTTGTGTCTTGACCTCAGTAAAACGATCTTCTTTCCATCTTGCGTCCACGGCTCTGTCTATATCTATAACAACCTTTCCGGGCAGACTTTTGCGCAGCTCACCCGCTATCTTCGTATATACAGATGCATCCAGCACTCTAACTACCGGCGGTCTTTGTTTCATTGATTATCTCCTTTACCAGTCTCCGTCTTTCAGTCATGTCTTCAAGCCTCCTGGTTTTGGACGCCAGTACGGTGAAACACGTCTTTTCAAAGTCTGCTGCGCCATGACCGTTCAGCAGTTTTAATCCCTGTGCGATCATGATGGCTGCTCTTGTTCCGGGTTTTTGCTCATCGGGCAGCCTGTCTCTTAACACTCTGACGATCTTCACTATTCTTTTCGCCTCTTTTGTTGATATGCCAGTTTGTGCTTTGGCAATCTCTACTTCAGTATCGAAACCGTAGAAGTCCATGTGTATGGCTACCATCCTATCGAGTAAAGCGTCTTGCGGCTGGAAAACCCCGGCGTAGTCTATTGAGTTGCTGGTTAATATAGCCTTAAAATCCGGATGTACTTTGATGTATCGTTCTTCCCCTGCTTTAGTCGGGATTTCAAGTACCCCTTCTTCGAAGACCGATAGCAGGACGTTGTTAGCCTCTGGTTTGGTCCTGGAAAATTCGTTGTAGATAAAGGAATACCCGTGCATACATGCAAGGGTCAGGGGATTATCAACCCAGCCTTTTTGAACAGTTTCCCTGCTCTTGAAGACGTTGTGAACAAACCTGTCGATATAGCGTTCCTCCAGGTATTGGTTGTACTCGCCCACCAGGTCTGATGTGGTCATCTCTGCATCGCCGTTTATCCATACAGCAGGTCGATTAAGTCTCTCTGCAACCGCCAGAGCAAGTGTTGTTTTTCCACATCCTGTTGGACCGATGATATGGACGGGATATCCTGTCGTATTCCAGAGCTGCACAGTATTGGTAAGTTCGGCAACTTCAGGGGTTTCAACAAAGTTTTTTGCTCTTGGTGTCAGGAATCTTGCTTCGATTCTTGCTCTGCTTTGCCCCTGAAGCTCAGCCTTTTTTTGGGTTTCCTGTCTTTCTCTCTCTTTTTCCTCTATAGTTTTAAAGTGCCGACCACCTGGTCTGACTATTTTCCCGGATGTAGTATATTTTAATCCGTCAGTATTTACACTGGTTTCCATCATATTTACCTCGCTCCTCTTTTGGGGTGTTCATGTCCCCATTCACTACTTTCTCGTTTCCATTTCAATTGTTCTTTTTCGATTCTTGTTCTGTTCTTTACAGCCGTGATTCTTTTTCTCTGCTCTTCCTTCCAGAGCTTACTGTTCAAGCTGGATGTATAACTGACCATTCAAATCACTTCTTTACCTTCTATCCCCAGAATTCTTTCGTGAATCTGGTATGCTCTTGCTGTAATTGCTCAACACCCGAAGCTATTTCCATAGTCTTCCTTTCCATGCCTTCCTGTATCTCTATAGTACCAGCCTCAAGTGTTCTGGCTTTTTCTTCTATACCTTTGTGTATATCTTCCACAGCTTTTTCCAAACGTTTGCTGTATTCTCTTACCGATGTCATATCTAATCATCCTCCTTTTATTCTATGCTGCTTTTATCGCATTTCGATTATTAGTAAAAGGGCTGGGGGGACAAAACCCCTGCCCCCTTATTTTGGCGTCACATCCGCTTTACAGATGCCTTGCCCATTCGTTCCCTCATCTGCCATTTCAGTCCTGACTTCTGTACACGTCCCATCTTTCTTGCCTCAAACAGGGGAGTTCTGGCTTCTATTTTTTCACCAATTCTTTTCATATTTTTCACCTCCTGTTAAATTTTCTTGATCTTGCGTCCCATTTCGTACTCCTTCTATCCCATTTCAATCTCCATCTTGACTGCCTTGATAGCTTTTCCCTCTCCAGTTCATCCATTCCAGTTACTGCCTCTCCTCTCGCTCTTGAGCCAGCGGCTCTTTCCTTCTCCATCTCCCGCTGGCTCAGGATTCTCCCTGTCTGTGCCGAAATTCTTGATTTTTCTACCTGTTCTCTCCCAGTTTTGCCTGTTGTTGTTTTCTGTGCCCTGATTCTCTTTCTCTGAGTTTTGAGTCTTTCCTGCTGACTGAACAGCCTGTCCATGTATTCCAGTCCTATTGACATCAAATCCCTCCACCTGCTTTTGCTTTTTCTTCCGCCTCTCTCTCGAACTGTACGATTGAGTATTTGGGCGAATAGGTCGTTCTCTCAGCGAACTCCGGTTTGGGCACTGTTGAATGTCTAAGTGAATACATTGTTTTCTCGGCAAATTCAGGTTTTGGCACTGTAGAATGTTTGGGAGAATAGGCTGCTTTTTCAGCAAATTTTGGATCAGGCACAACCGAGCATTTAGGAGAATAGGTAATCTTTCCTGCAAACTCCGGGTCTGGCACAGTGGAGTGCCTGGGCGAGTATGTTGTAGAATCTGCAAATTCTTTGGAAGGCATAGTTGAGAAGGCATACAAAAGTTTTCCCTTCTCTATTTCTTCCAGCCTTCTGTTCTTTTTCCTCTCTTCTACAATCTCTCGATTTTTCTCAATTATAGGTAGAATATGTTCCTGCTGTTTTTCTATCTGCGCTCTGACATTCTCTCTCTGTTTTACCTGCTGGATCCTTATCTTTTCTTTCTGTGCCTTCATGTTAGCTTTTTGCGTTTCCTGCTGTTTTTTCACATGCTCCCGCGCTCTTTCCTTCTGTGTCCTCCCTTTTTCATGGATTCTCTCTTGCAGCTCTTCAACCTGTTCACTGCGGGCTCTTTTCTTCTCGCTCAACTGCGGCTTGACCACTTCTCTCATCTTTTTCTGATGAGCTTCTACGAATAACCGCTGTTTCTTCTTATTTTCCTTGATCTTCTCTTTAACATCTGTCATTTATCTCTCCTTTATACTCTGGGAGGGGCGCGCCTCTTATCCGGCACTGTTGAGTATGGACACGAGTACCTTGTAGTGCTTCCTCTGGCCGTTCTGCTTTTCAATATCTTTCTTCTCTTTCTATTTCCTGCCATTATTTCACCTCATTTCTCTTTCTTAATCTTGATTTCAAGAATGCCATTTTTAAAGGATGCCGTTTTAATCCTGCTTCCATCCGAAACCGGAATATCTCTTTCGATATTGCCTTCCGGAGTTCTTGCAGTGATTGTCAGGATGTTATCGATTATCTTGAAGTCTATATCTTCTTCTTTGACAGAAGGCATCTGTGCAACGACTGATATGCAGTCGCCTTCATCAAAAACATCAATCACTGGTTCTTGGGACTCAAAGTCATCTGGTGTAATCAGTTCTGGATCCGCACTGCCGCTTTTGATCGAATAGATATGGGATTTGGGGCGCTGACGGGGATGAAAACCCCTTCTCAAGGGAAAATCCATGGCTTCGATTCCAAGCTTTACAGAATAGTTGTATGCCGCCTTTGAATCGAAGGGTCCTTCAAGCTCTCCTGATACGGTTCTCATGGTCTCTCCCTTTTTCTCCATCTCCTCAAGGAGCTTTAAAAAGTCCCACAGAGCTCTGGTAAATCCTTTATATTCCTGCGCAGGCAGTTCTTCCAATGTCTTTTCCTCCATCATCTCGCTCCCAGTATATCTGTCCTGACCTCAAGATTCATCTCTTCTCCCTGTTCAGCCTGCCTGAGCTTTCGCATCAGTTCAGCATTTGTTCTTTCATATTCTTCGCTGGTTATCTCCCCAAACTCGAAAAGCATCCTGTTCTCCTTTATTTTGCTCTTGATTTTTTCAGGATTGTAAAGCTCTTTGTGGGCAAAATTCTTTATCTGCTCGATTGTCCAGAGCGTATCTATCCCGGGAATCGAGATTCCCAGTTGTCGGAGCAGAATATCATCCATTATGAACATTATCTGAATCCTCCCCTCCGCCTGGATAGGATATGTATATCCACAAAATTATATGGCGCCCACGGTCCGCTGTACTGGGTTTTTAACTCCTGGTACTTATTTCCAAGCTGCTCCACCTCACCTGAGAACTCATCTATTTTATCCCTGTCAACAAGGAAGGATGCATTCAGGAGCAGGCGCTCACTGAACAGCTTTAGCTCCTTTGAATCGAAAGCTTTACGTTTGAGATTCTCAAGGAAATCTGTTCTGCACTGCTCTACTCTTCCATTCAACGAAGACTCATCTTTTGGCTGAATTACCTTGACACCGAGCTCCACCTTATTATCCACAACCTTCATGGCTTTTTTTATGGCTTTATATCCTGCGCTCATTGTCACCTGAATCAGTTTCTTGTTTTTGAACACCATGCCGTAAGCCACGGGAAGCACACTGTGCTCTTTCATCACCTGCCCGACGATCTTTTTGTGGAGCTCAACTTCTTCATCATTTACCTCATATTTTTTCACAGGTGCGCTGCTCATCACAGGCGCAAAATCCCTGTACTCCATTGTGTAAACTTCCTCTCCTCCAAAACCGATGTTTCCGAAGCTCTTTCTTTCGCCCGGAGATGGGATTATGCAGTAGACATATCTCCCCATACCATGCTCACCTGCACTCATATTATGTCCACCTCTCTTGATTTCAAAAAGCCGTTTATGAATTCGTTTGTTAGACTGTGCTCTTCAAGTATGCGCTGGATATTTGCTTCGCTGCCCCTTGCTGGTTTATATACCTTCTTTTTAATGCTGCATTCGCATTCCAGTAACCCCTCTTTCTTTAACCTGTGGAGAAGGGGGTATATGGTTCCCGGGCTCAGCAGTACGTTGAAATTCCTGTGGACTATATCTTGAATATCTATACCGCACATGGGTTTGCCGGCAATCAGCGCAAGCACGACCATGTCTAAATACTCCTTGACATACCGCTCGATCGTAGCATCCGCAACATCCAATTTTTCGCCGGATAAAACGGTGATATCCGGAGTATTGAGGATGAGCCTGTCGTGGCTTGCTGCAAGTTTCTGGATTCTTTCAGGCGGAAGCCGGGAAAGGTCGTACATGCATAGCGCAATGCTATTTTTATTTTCATTCAGGAATTCTTCCAACCTTTGATGAACACAAAGATTTTCATCCATATAACTCATATCCATGATTATTCTCAGCCTGCCGCCCATGTTTTTCAGGATATCTATATTTTCCGGACGAATGACCGACAGGTTAGCGCTTTTTTCAAATATGTTCATTATTAACTCAGGCTGCTCGTCGGTTACATACAGCAGTTCCTCGCCATCACCGGACATGGCAAAGAACGACGACTGGACTGCATATTTGTTCATATGCGAAGTGTACAGGAACAATACGTGCTGGCGCAGAGCCAGCGACCCGGTTAAAATTGCATCTATGCTGTTGGGTATCGTTACTGCATTTCTATTCAATTTATCCCGTCCTTATTTTTGAATGCTTCCGACCGACAGGTCTTTCGCAGCCGCTTGATTTTTATTATAACGCCTCTTCTTCCACAACCATCTCACCCCGATGGCGCATCCCGACCTTTTTATATCCTGTGAAATCCAGATCACTGGTAAGTTTGAGTTCATATGTGCTGAGAATGTCCTGGGTATCAGGAATTGCTTTTCTCTCAAGCACCTCTGCCAGTACCCTCCATTCTTCGCCTTCTTTAGTTATGCCAATAATGCTCTCTGGTTTTCTGTTCAAAATGCTCTCTATCTGGACAGACGCTTGCTGGCATATTTCTTTTATATTTGTATCTTTAATATTTTTTGTCATGTCATTTCCTCCTATGGGATGTAGAGGATACGTCCCTCTTTTTCGCCGGGAACCACCTCTATGGTTTTCCCTTTCCATTCACTTATTCTTTCTTTCAGGTTGTATTCTTTAACATTCTCGGCTATACCATAATATTTAAGAAAGGATGCCAGTCTGTGCCGTCTTGCCCGGCTTCCATCCTTGCTTATGGTTTCCTGATCAAAGCTTCCGTCAGGCTTGAGACAGAAATAGAATGTGTGGGTTATTGTGTCTCCGTCTTCGGTTTTTGCTGTTACAACAATGGCATCTGTGTCATTGAACTTCAGACCCTTTGGTTTCTTGCTGAAAAGGTCGTATATGTCATGGATGCTTGCTTCTTCGATGACTGCCTTGAGCTTTTCCATAAAATTCTCCTATGTCAACTCAGCAAGAGCGTCTTTCACAAGACTTTGTTTCTCCAGCAGGTCAAGCGGGGAACAGGTTTTTGCTGCCATTACGTCGATGCAGATCTGCTCGAAATTTACATTACCCTGACCATTTAAGGCTTTCAGTCCCTTGCCAATCATTATGCCTGTTCTTGTTCCGGGTTTCTGGGCATCCGGCAGCTTCTCTCTCAATGATGTGACAACACTCACAATCTTTTTGACATCACGTATCGGCAAGCCGGTATGCGCATGGACTATCTTTACCTCTGTATCAAAACTGTAGTAGTCCATGTATATGCTCACAAGCCTGTCGAGCAGCGCATCCTGGGGTCTGTGGACTCCTGCATATTCAATGGAGTTGCTTGTAAGTATGGCATTGAAGTCAGGATTCACCTTGATATATCTCTCCTCGCCGAACTTGGTTGGTAGTTCAAGGATGCCTTCTTCAAAAACGGACAGCAGGATATTGTTTGCCTGGGGTTTTGTGCGAGAAAACTCGTTATATACCAGTGTATAGCCGTATTTGCATGCAAGGGCAAGGGGATTGTCAACCCAGTCCGCCTTCATTATGTCCTTGCTTTTAAATACGTTGTGAATAAACTTATCCCTCAGGCTTTCCTGTTCTATCTGCGAGTATCCGCCTATCAGATCTGTGGTTGTAACAGATTCATCGCCGTTTATCCATACCACAGGTCTTCCAAGTTCTTTTGCTACGTGCATTGCCAGGCTTGTCTTCCCGCAGCCTGTTGGTCCTATCAGGTGGACAGGGTAGCCGGTTGCAAGCCACAGTTTTATCCTCTCGCCCAGCTTTTTCACATCGGGCGCATCAATGAAGTGATTAACCTCAGGCACAAGATATTCCGCCTCGACGGCTTCGCGCCCTGACCTGACCTTATGCCCCAGTCCTTCGATGGACATAGGCGTATGAATTTGCGCATCTCTACTTCTTTCTTTAATTTTTTCATTAGTAGTTTGGTGAACTGCCTCTCCCCTCACCGTTCTGGGATGTGTATCTATGTATTGCATTATATGTCTCCTTTTCTCCTTTTTCGTAACGAAATTCGATATAATGGGAAAAATAAAAAATCTCTACTATGGTTTAACCATAGTAGAAATCTTTTGTGTAGTTCCCCATTTCATTCTGAAGCTCAGTGACTCCAGACCCGATTCTTGCGACTGCTTTTTCGTTCTCTTTCATCTGTGCGTCTATGCCTGGGCCTATCTTTGCAACTGCATCTTCGTTCTCTTTTATCTGTGCGTCTATGCCTGTGCCTATCTTTGCGGCAGCTTCTTCGTTCGCTTTTATCTGCTGCTTGATTCCCGATCCGATTCTGGCAACAGCTTTTTCGTTCGCTTTTATCTGCGCATCAAAGCTCTTGTGCATCTCCTTAGCTTTATTATCCATGTCAGCGCGCTTTGCAAGCACGCCCTTCTTTCCGAAAGCTGGCTTAACTTGCGCTTTAACTTCCGCTCTTGGTGCTTTAACTATCACCTTTGGTGCTTCTTTTGCGCTTGCTTTCTCTTTTGCCTCGATTATAGCTGCAGCTAAGCTAACTTTGGTTCCTATGCCAATCGTCCCTATGCCGAGCTTTTCTGCCATTTCTTCCAGTTCCCTGCGCGGGTGGTTGGCAGCCAACTCTTCTGCGGTCTCTGTCATAATTTCATCCTCCGAAAAATAAAGGAGTCCTGCTTATGCAGGAACTCCCGGCGCTGCTCCTATAGCAGCCTGTTCTATTTTCGTTATCTCTTCAGCGTAGTGCAGGAAGGTATCCACTGATGCAACAACTACTCGTGCCTCAATGGTCAGGAGCTCTATCCCGACAAGGGATACTCTTACCCATGCATCCACTACTATTCCTTTATCCAGGATCCTGTCAAGCACTTCTGCAAGACTGGATACATCCGGGCTTTGGTTTGTCATTTTATTTCATCTCCTTGTTTTATTCAGTTCAGGACCCCTGCTTATGCAGGAGCTGCTGCGCCTATTGCAGCTTGTTCTATTTTCGTTATCTCTTCAGCGTAGTGCAGGAAGGTATCCACTGAAGCAATAACTACTCTTGCTTCAATTGTCAGGAGTTCTATCCCGACAAGGGATACTCTTACCCATGCATCCACTACTATGCCTTTGTCCAGAATCCTGTCAAGCACTTCTGCAAGACTGGATACATCCGGGCTTTGGTTTGTCATTTTATTTCATCTCCTTGTTTTATTCAGTTCAGGACCCCTGCTTATGCAGGAGCTGCTGCGCCTAT
>JAHIHJ010000093.1 GCA_018899795.1 Methanobacteriota archaeon | reverse complement strand
TATCCCCAGTAACAAGACATGTAGGCTGGGAGAACATCAGGAACGTCTTTCGGTAGTTTATCCACATCTGTTATTATCCAAGACAATGTTATTAAGAGAGTGGGCTATCAATATGCTCATTTTGATTCGGAGATACTGGATAAAATATATAACTTTTATAATCAGAATTATCGAAAATAAAGGAGATTATGCAGATCTGATTTTATGGAGAATCCCAAATGGCAGAACCCAAAATCCCATTGCTATCTGTCACGTTAAGTTCAACCCAAAACTTCCCTGTATTTGTCAGATTGAAATTCATCCTCGCTTTCTGCCCGCTTAAATTGCCAAGGATTATAGTACTGTTACTGACCTGCCACTGATATTTAATGATCGTTCCTTCGCGGTCAATAGAATCCGAACCATCAAGAGCGAGTACATCGTGGAAATCAGTTCCAATTTGTTCAGACACAACACCCACTTTTATGATTGGAACAGGAGGAAGAAAGACACGTTCAAACTTGTTTGCCAGACTGGTAAATAAAATTACCCGCATAGCATCGTTTCGGGATATGTTGAGCTGTGGAGTAAAGTTGGAGGTAAGGTTTAAGAGTATCTGTCTGCTTCCTCCTTCTGGCACAGGGAATTGGTTCTGGAAATTGTATTCTCTCACACCATCTGTATAGTTCTCCGCATTTCTATCATTAATATTGATGCCAACAATCCTTGCCTCTTCAGTATTCAGGTTCACAACGGTTATTTTCATGGTATTCCAGTATCCATCACTGTCTGTGTCGTTGAGAGCCAGTGATGTGATCTTTAAGTTCTCACTTTCCACAGCAGAACGAAGGCTGTTCCTCTCCATCTCTTTTTTCTGTGCCTCAGATACCATGAGAGCAAGGGCAGATACAGAAGCTACCACGACAATTATCAGCAGCAGCGTGCCTACAACTACGGACAGCCCTGACTCGTCTTTAATCAACTTCACATGTCGTGTTTTCCCCCAGAGACCAAATAATGTATCCCCTTATAGAGTATATAGAGGTATTTAGACTATAGGGGTTAATTAATTAACCATTCTCTGAGACTCTTATTGCATAATGGCTATCTTAGCAATAAGGACGGTTTGAATAAAGCAGAGATATACAAGATGACGAATGAATATAAGCTATATGGTTTGACTTCAAATCCTTTTCGAGCGGTTTCTGCCGAGGCCATAGAGAATATCAGCTTACTGCATGTAAGCCAGAAGATCGACAGCGAATTTTCTTGCATAGTTGGAGAGGTGTCTGAAGGAGGAAGAGCTGTCGTTGCCTATGCGGGCGACCTGGGTATTGGAAAAAGCGAGAGACTGCGATGGCTTGAGGAAGTAGCAATTAAAAGCGGTATTTTCCATGTTTTTTTAAGTGTTGAGCAGGACTATGCGTTCAATATGAAGAGATTATTCGAAAGCGGGCTGAAACAGATAAATGATAAGTTAGGTTTTATAGGAAGACTAAAGACGCCTGGATATGTTACAGAAATAAAAAAATCATTGAAACAGAAAAAAGAACCTGTAGAGCTTGGGATGCTGGCATCCATAATGTTGAAAGAGCAGGCTCCATCCTATATTCTGCTGGACAACATTGATTGTGGGGATAATAACTTCCAGGATTTCCTCATATCCCTTGTAAACAATCTAAAGGCTGGAAGCCTGCTCACCTTTACCTGCAATAAAGAATTTTTTGAAGGCATCAGAAGAGCTAACCCCTCCTTCATAGATCGAATAAACAAACTATATATGCTGGATGGACTTGCGGACAAGGAAGCGGAACTTCTGGCAGCAAAAAGGCTTGCCGTAAGCAGGTCTGTTCAGAATATGGATCCCCTTTTTCCCTTTACAAAAGAGTTCGTATACAGTTTGAACTCGCAGGTTAACGGGAATCCCAGGGCTTTGCTTAAAGGCATGGATGATGCACTGAGCAAGGCATGCATCGCCGGTATGCCTCTGATTGCGAAAAGTATGGGCTGAAGTTATAATATTCTGAAAAAATTCCATGCTAAAATCCTGTTCTGGGGTGTTATTCCAGCAGGAACGCCAGGCTCACCGCATAACCTACTATCATTAATATAACCGAATGCTTTAACCCGTGCCTTGCCTTTCCCTCTGATAGCTGTCCCGCAATAATCCCGCTTGCGAAGGCGTTGATCATTATCACATGGAAGAATCCTCTCCTGAATGTACCGATATCCATTCCAATAGATGAGATACCATAAGCTTCACCCGTCCCTCCCTTTACCATATTAAGAATTGAGGGCAGAAGGGTGCTGTTGAGGAGATAGGTCATTCCTATAAGAATGAGTTCTGACCCATAGATTATCATAATGAATTCCTTCAGTTCCGCATCCTTCTCGCGTTCAAGCTGCAGAGTTTTTTCAAGGTCATCTGCGGCTTTCAGGATTATAGCAGGACTGACGGCGCCAAGCCTGGAAGCCTGGACTATGAGATAGCTGTACTTGCTTATCAGCGGGCTTTTAAGAGACTCAGCCATGCTGCTAATGACATTTTCAAAAGAAACACCCCAGGCTATTTGTGCCGCAGCCTTTTTTAAG
>JAHIHJ010000092.1 GCA_018899795.1 Methanobacteriota archaeon | reverse complement strand
CATTCTATATCAGGTGGCAAAGCATCTGACCTCTCAGGGAGTGCGGTCAAAGGACATAATTTTCCTGAACTTCGATGACCCATCGATAAACGCCGCCTCATTTCCCGAACTCCAGAAAGAGATATTCAAAATAAACCCTGACATATCCCACATATTCCTTGATGAGATACAGCAAAAAACAGGATGGGAACGCTGGGTAAGAACTCTTTACGATACAAGAAAATTCCAGAGGATATTCATATCAGGCTCATCTGCAAGCCTGCTATCACTGGATTTAGGAAGAGTACTGACAGGCAGGCATATAACCTTTGGAGCCGCGCCTTTTTCATTCAGGGAATATCTCAGGAAAAGAGGGTGGGAGGATTTCACGCCTGAATATCTCGCTTATAATAAGGACAAACTCCTGCATTACCTGAGCGCATATCTTGAAACCGGAGGCTTTCCTGAAACCGTTCAGCTTGACGATTTCGGGCGAAAACAGGTGCTTACCTCGCTTTACAACGATATTCTTGCCAGGGATATTTCCTCAAGGTACGGCGCTTCCTTTGAGATCACAGATAAAATATGCAGGTTCATGCTCACAAATCCGGGCGCGCTTTACTCAGGCAACAGCGTGGCGCAGGCTGTCGGCACTGCTGTGGAGACCGCTGAAAAATATATCGGTTACCTGAAAGAATCACTGTTGATATATGAACTTCCGATTTTTTCTTTCAAATTGAAGACCCAGTTCAAGCAGAACAAAAAGACATACCCTGTGGATACAGGTATCAGGAATGCCGTATGTTCGCGTTTCTCCAATGACACAGGCAGGCTTGCAGAAACGATCGTTTTTCTTGAGATCAGACGGCGGAATCTTGAAGTTTACTACTGGAAGAGCCAGGATGGTTACGAAGTTGACTTTGTGGTAAAAGCCGGACAAAAACTCACAGAACTTATCCAGGTGTCATGGGACGTAAGAGATGAAGCTACGCAGAGGCGCGAAGAACGCGCGCTCTGGTGCGCTATGGAGGAACTCGATGTTGATTCGGGGGTAATTCTGACAGAAGATCACGAGAGAACTCTTGAAAAGAACGGGAAAACCATAAGATACATGCCGATGTGGAAATGGCTTCTCATCCCGGCCAGGGACAAAACATGAGGTGTCGGCTATTTATTAATTAGAATAGCCACGACGGAAACTATAATATGTGAAGGGTGTAAATGTAAATGGGTAACCTGTTAGATTTAAAATTTATTACACAAGTTTATATAAAATTGTTTGTTAAGTGATTTAGATGGCTAATAAAAATACATCTCTTAAAAATCGAGAATTTGGATATCAATTCTCTGGAGTGGAATACAGTTTGATCTTTGAAAATGAAAATATTGGATTTGTACGATTTGTAGATCAAAGTGAAAACCTTTTTTATCTTGATCCATCTCCATTCTTAAATACACCCAAAGCTGAACTATATGTTCTTGAAAATCTTCCCTTCCCTAAAAGGGGTGAACTGATCGAAGTTTCTGTTTCAGGAACGGATCATAAAATTCAAGAAATTAAAGGGACTTTTTTTAAAACAATCATCAAATATGTCAGGAATTGGAAAAAAATTAACCCAAACATATTGATACACAGGAAAACATTACAGCCAGTTGAATTTAAGAATTTTTTCATTCAAGCATTTAAAGGGGATAGAGAATATATTGAACAGATAGGCTATTGCCTTTCTTTATATGCAGTATCATCTCCTCAAAATTCAGATTATGAAAAAGGCGGATTAAATTCTGCTATGTTGAGCAATAACAAACAATGGAATACATTCAGGAGAATAATGGAGGTTATTCCTTCTGAATTTAAACAGACATCAGCTCGCAATTTCTATAAACTTTTGGATAAAGAAAAATTAATCAATCCAATTAATAGCGCTGAAGTGAGCCTTGCCTATCATAATCCAATAAGTATGCCTGTACAAATTCCAGTAGCACTTGATGTTGAAACAAAATCAGTTTCAGATTATAAAGATAATATTGAATATGAAATTCCTATGGTAAGAGCTTATATGCTTGACGCACTACTTTTTCAACCTGAGATTCCTCAAAAACTGGATTCATATGTTACGGATTGTGTTTACAATCTTATTGACGACATAAAAAAAAGTGGAAGTATTCCATATAATCAACACTTAGGGTCTGCTATTCCAAAACTCAGTTCATCTTTTGCGAGATTGAATTTCCAAATTGAAACAACAAAAGATGACATTATTAAATGTGTAGATTTATGGTCTGATATGTTCTTTTATGCAAAAAAAGCAGCATCAACCCAGCTAACTACACAAGAGTTATACAAACTCTCCGGAAATGCAAGAAAATTATACATCGACCTTAATGAAAATTTCGGAATAGACATACTAATTGATAGAGAATGTGTTAAAGAAAATTCAAATCTATCGGAATGGGATTTAGAAGAGGCACTTCGAGAACTTGATCTTAAAGGAGCAATATATTGCCCAGATATGCGACATATAAAACTTCTTGAATTTAAATAGTTTTCAATAAGGAAAGTTCGCTGTCACAACGTCTCCGAGACAACAATAGTAGCGATATGCTAATCCAACCCGAAGGGCTATTCCTGCTCTATCGGGCGCACATTCGCGGTGATACGTTGCCCTGCGGAGCGCGCTTTGATGGATGTTGTCGCAACGGGCCCCAGGCAACCAGTTTACGTGAGCAGCTTCAAACCCAGGAGAAAAGAATTGAGAAAAATGGAAAACCCAATCACTCGAACTCTACGATCGCTTTTTTCGCACCTATCGGGGTAATTATAGCCTGTGTCCCCTTTTCAATATGATACGATTCTCTAAGCTCTTTTGGCAGTCGCATCAACAGTATTTTTCCACTCTCGCTTAATTTTCTTTTGTATGAAGCCTGCCCTCTGGGAGCAACGCCAAGCGCTGCTTTTAGTCCCTTCTCTATTTTGTGTATGGAATCAGGATGGTTTATGTACATATTTCTGCCCGTACTTTTGTGCTTCCTGACAAGGACATCTGTAATAACTACAGGGATGCCATAGTTCTCAATTACGACATCTTCATACACATCCTCGAATTCGTCTTTCTTTTTCATATTTTCACCTCTTTTTATTGAGTTTCTTCTTTCGATTGAGTACTGTTATGACTACAATAAGCCCCTGATTGGACTCCTCGATGCCTATAACACATGGATATATTTGATCATTCAATTCTGATTCGCAAAGGTACCTTGTTGGGAAATACGACTTATCATGCATCTCTTTTCTTTTTATTTCGGGATTGTTCATGATCTGCTTAATGAACTCAAATAACTGAAACGGATTTATCCCCCATCTATCATACGCCCTGTTGTCTCTATAGATATGCTCATCGATACCTATTCGTTCTTCCGATGCCAATCTTTTTATAAGCTCTTGAACTTGCTTTTTTTCGTTAATATCCAGAGGTACTATCCTGTATGGTTCTTCACCAGGCATAGTATAAAAAAAGTATGTTTTAGTATATAAAGTACGCGCCTTAATTTCAAGGATTTAAAAGTGTGGATATT
>JAHIHJ010000091.1 GCA_018899795.1 Methanobacteriota archaeon | reverse complement strand
TCTATCCCGATATATCCTGTGAACACTTTCACAGTATCGTAACCGTGATATGAATCAAGCGATAACGGCAACCCTAAAAACGGCCTGACCGCTGAAATTAGGTCTTCTTTTTCTTTTATCCTGGATTCGATGCTTCTTAATTCATCGAACTTTGAAGCAACTTCTTTCTGGAGCTTTGTGATCTTTTCATCGATCTCCAGGGGAAGCCCTTTTGCGCTTTGCTTCCGGGGTGAATCTTTTCCCGCCACCCCAAGCTGGCTTGCTATGGTCCGCAAAGAGATCAGATGTTCTGAATGTAGGGACGCAGATTTAAATGGTTTGCCTATCTTGAAATCCGCATTTTCTTCCAGGTGATCTGTGATATGAAGGACATTCAACTTATGAAGCTCAGAAAGAGTGGGTTCCATGATATCTTTTGTTCCAGCTATCATGACCCGCGTCATTCTTGTGGGTTTAAGCATCCGCTGCCCTCTCGAATTCAGTTAAGATAAATTGTGTAGCCGTTGCCACGTTATTTTTTGCCTTTGCTTTTATCGCATCAGCTTCTGTCTTACCCTTTTGTATGATCTTTTCCCTATCCTCTTTGATCAGGGCTTTTGCTTTGCTGACCTGCGAATCGGCAAACTTCTGCGCTTCCACCTCTGCGTTCCTGATGATATCCCTTGATTGCGCCTGCGCATCAGATATCTTTTTATTTTTTGCTTCGATAGCTCTGGCAACTGAAGCTTTTGCTTCTTCTTCTGCTACTTTTATCTCAGATAAAATTTCAGCTTTTGTCATTGGATTCCTCAAATCGTGAAATTATAATAATAAGCTCCGTTTTGACTCCTTCCCATAGGAGAGCAACTACATAAATCATTCGCTTTTAGCGGGGATGCCCCATGCTGATTTTTAATGATAAATCGTTTTAATTTACTATCATTTAAGACTATTGCCACTTACATCTTTGAATTAAAGGAGGCTCACGATCGTCATAAAACCCCCGGAAAGGATCGGTATCATAAGATTATCATCGATCGGTCTTCCCTGTATCCGAAGCGGTATGGCATCGCCCAGCGTTGCGCCCAGTGCCCCTGCAATATAAACCCCCAGGGAAATGCTGTTCATATCAGTAGCAAGTGGCAAATACTGCATCAGAACCCCTATCATTACGCATACACCGAACATTACTGCCATTATCGGAAATGGTTTTATGATAAATCTCTGCCGTGAATGTCTTACGTTCCCCCCGTCCATAAGAGCTCCAGCCAGACCCGAGGCAGTATCCCCAAGCGCAAGCATCAGTATTGCCGCGATAGCGATGGTTTTTTCAAATACAAGGATGGAGATGAGCGCAGCAAGCTGGAAATAGATATATGCAGCCACCTGATTATTTTCATGAGGTCGCAAAAGGATCTCAGGCATCTTTATTTTTCCAGAAAGTCTCAACCATTCGACAATAAGGAGAACAGCATTGATGATAGCAAGACATGTGACAGCAGTTTCCCAATCTATGAAATAATAAGCCGCGGCGATAAAGGAGCCCGCTGTATGGATCGTTTTTCTGCGTAGTTCAACAAAGAACAGCTTTATCAAGATCACACTTTCCTTCCCGCCTCATCAAAAGATCTTCCCCTGTATATCAGCCCGTATATTATTTCTGCAATACCACTCATATTTGCCCGCACCTGTTTCATCGTGTCCCGATCCCGTATCGTAACAGTGCCGTCTTCAAGCGTCTGGTAATCCACAGTAATAGAATACGGCGTCCCGATCTCATCGTTCCGCCTGTATCTTCTCCCTATGGTCCCGGAATCATCGAACGCCACGAGTATCCCTGCTTTTCGAATATCCCTTACTATCTCGTTCGCCGGGTTTATCAGTTCTTCGCGCGTGAGAAGAGGCAGCACCGCAGCCTGTATGGGCGCGACTTCGGGAGGAAGGCGTAGCACAATCCTTTTTTCCTCGGCTTCTCCTTCTTCAGCTTTTACCTCTTCTTCAAAAAATGAGTGTTCAAGCAGGGAATACGTTATCCTGTCTATACCGAAAGAGGGTTCGATCACGTGCGGAATTATGGTTTCACCGTGAACCTCTTCCGAGATATTTTCAAATGAAACAGCATCCTTTTCCACCCTGATAACCTCTCCGTCGACCACCACTTCTATGGCATCACCCGAAAGGTCTTCAGATTTCATTAGCTTCAGAGCATTCGCTATTTTTCCGGCTTTTCCCTTGAACAGGGGTCCAAGTTTCCCCATGTTTGGTTTTACGGCAAATCGCTCTACCTTTATTGGTTTATCGTAGGATACATAAACTGACAGTTCGGTCCCGCTCTGCTTCGCATGGGCTTTAAGGTCATAATCCGTCCTGTCCGCGATCCCCACTATCTCAACCCATCCGAACCTGTCGCTCTGTATCTCTGCATCCCAACAGTCAGCCGCATAATGAGCCATCTCATCCTTCATGTGCTGCCTGAAGCGCAGTTTCTGGGGCGATACGCCCACGCGAATGAGGAACTGGTATGTCATGGCAAGGCAGTATCCCAGGAACTCATGGGCGATTATTCCATTTTGTACAGCCTGTTTGAGGGTCATATTTTCAGAACTGCCCTGCGCCTGCCCTTCCTGAGAATAGAGGATAAGCTCAATATCTGATATTTCGCCGAATTTAGGATGCGTCTTGTCCCTTGGATCGATGAATATCTCAGCTTCAGCCTGCGTGAACTCGCGCAGGCGTATCACACCCTGGCGGGGCGATATCTCATTGCGGTAGGCTTTACCTATCTGTGTGACGCCAAAGGGCAGGTGGTCACGATAGAACTTCAAGAGTCGCGGGAAATCAACGAACATTCCCTGTGCGGTCTCAGGGCGAAGATAACCTGCTCTTTTTCCACCAGGACCAATGCTTGTTTTGAACATGAGATTGAATTCATAAACTTTACCCAGCTCTCCACCGCATTCAGGACATTTGATCTTGTTCTTGTCGATGACTTCTGTGAGTTCATCAGCGCTTAGCGTGTCCGGGTTATCCACGACATCACCCACAAGATGGTCTGCCCTGAAAGCCTCGTTGCATTTCTGGCATTCGGTCAGTGGATCAGAGAAACCACCGACGTGTCCTGAGGCGATGAAGATGTCCTCAATACCTATCGTGGGCGCTTCAATCTCGTAATACCCTTCATTGATCACAAATATATCGCGCCAGATGTTCTCTACGCGGCGCTTGAGCATTGCGCCAAGAGGTCCGTAATCGTAAAAACCGGCAGTACCGCCATATAATTCAAACGAGTTCCAGAGGAAGCCGCGGCGCTTTGCAAGTTCTATAACCTGTTCGTATTTATCTGCCATGTGGGCTTAATACATGTTTTCTATTTATTAACTTTTCACCGGATACGATGTAAATGCCGGTTTAAAATACGCCAACTGTGATAAAACCAAAACATTTAAAACATACAAAGCCCTAATTAACTAAAGGGTGATACATCTAATGAACGAAAAAGATAGTAAGGTGCCTGTTTATATAGCGATAATATTCGCCGTAATACTTGTTGCGGCTGCCGGTTATTATGTTCTTGGCGGTCAGGGCGGGAAACCCCCGGGTGGAGATGAAAATACCCCGGTCGTAACCCCGGGAAAAACTCAACCTGCCACGACGCACCCGGCAGGAACACCGTCTGCTGGGACGCCTGTGACAGCTGCGCCTCCAGCTACTTCGGTCGCTACAATTAAATGCGAATTATGCCACACAGATTCCGAAGTTCGGGAACCACATGTGAATGGCGGAAAATTGTGTATAAACTGCCACGGCAGCCAGGTACATAGTATCCACATAGGGACGGGTACTATAGACCTGAAATGTGACAGTTGCCATGGATTCCCCCCCAAGACACCTGTTGTCGCGAAGGGAGAAGGACCAGGTTATTTCTCAATATGCGAACAGTGCCATGCACGGCCCCCCGACAGTCTTAAACCCAGTAAGGGTGAACTGGTAAGCATACACCTCTCAAGGGGAAAATATTGCACGAACTGCCACGGTACTGACGTCGCTACGATACACGAAAAATCTCTCAAACCAAATAAATGAATAAAGGGGTTAACCCTTTATTCCAGAGGTCATTTTGGAGAGGCATGACAGACAAGCTTGACCCTGGAGACAGGTTATTCACAGGTGTGATCCTGTCTATAGTCGGGCTTGTTGGGCTTGTCCTGGTGTACAGGTCCCTGATTACAGCATAATTATTGGTGAGGCACAGGGAGTTCATTCTTTCCATGATATGATACTATAAAAAAAGACAAGAGAACCCCGTAATGACATCATTTGAAACTTTTGCAGAAATATGCGGCAAAATAGAGGAGATACCAGGTTCTCTTGAAATGACCTCTGTCGTGGCATCTTTCCTCAGGGAAGTGGACGACGATGAGCTTGAGATTGCCACGCGTTTTATCATGGGAACAGTGTTCCCGGTCTGGAGCGAAAAAGAGCCCGGTATCGGGACAAGCCTGTTATACAATGCGATCGCAAAGACCTCATCTCTCCCTGTCAGGCGCATAGAAGAACTGGTCAAGGAGACCGGGGATGTAGGCATTGCCGCGGAAAAAGCAATAGCGAACCGCAAAAGCAAGTTTGTTTTTTTTGCGGAAGAAGAACTTTCCATCCGCGATGTTTATTCAAGATTCGAGAAGATAGCCGGTCTTGAGGGTAAAGGTTCGCAGGACGCAAAAATAAAGAATCTCCAGTACCTGTTCACCTCAGCAGGACAGAAAGGGACTGTTTACCTTGCGCGCCTGGCAGTCGAAGAAATGCGCATAGGTGTTGGAGAAGGGATAGTACGGAATGCCATTGCAGAGGCTTTTGATGTTCCTGCCGACCTGGTGGAACGCAGTTACATGCTTGTAAATGATTTTGGTCTTGTAGCATATACTGCGAAAAAAGAAGGGGTGGACGGTCTTCTTAAACTAAGTGTTGTGACCGCAAGACCGCTCAAGCTGATGCTTGCCCAGGTCGGAGAGGGGATAGATAAAGCACTGGCAGAAATGGGTTCTGTTGCAGTTGAGTGGAAGTTCGACGGTGCGCGCGTCCAGATACACAAGGACGGCAACAATGTTACGATATATTCACGTCGGCTTGAGAACGTAACATCTTCCCTGCCTGATATCGTGAAATCTGTAAGGATGAACGTAAAAGCTGATACAGCCATTCTTGACGGGGAATCCGTGGCTCTTGGCAAAGATAAAAGACCCATGGCATTCCAGGAGATACTGAAGCGCTTCAGGCGGAAATACGACATCTCAGCAACATCTGTCGAGATCCCCCTCTATCTCAACCTTTTTGATATTCTTTATGTCAATGGTGAGAGCCTAATTGATATGACGCTTATTGAACGCAGGAAAAGGCTTGAGGAAGTCTGTAATAAGAGCATTGTGGCAGGACAGACAGTAACGGACAACGCGGCTCGTATTGAGGAGATTTATAAAGAGGCGCTTGCTGCCGGGCATGAAGGAGTGATGCTGAAAAATCCATTATCGCTTTACACGCCGGGAAAACGGGGAAAGAACTGGTTGAAATTAAAACCGATCATGGACACTCTTGACCTTGTTGTTATAGGGGGTGAATGGGGAGAAGGGAGAAGGACTTCTTTTATAGGTTCATATTTGCTGGCATGCCGCGACCCCGATACAGGCAAATTGCTTTCCATCGGGCATGTGGCAACGGGGATCACAGATGAAAAACTGGAGGAATTGACAATTATTTTCAAGGATATGGTGATTCTGGATACCGGGACCCATGTGGAATTTGAGCCAAGGATAGTGTTCGAGGTAGCATTTGAGGAGATCCAGAAAAGCACAAATTATAATTCAGGTTATGCCCTGCGTTTTCCCAGGCTCGTCAATGTGAGGAGCGATAAATCGGTCGAAGATGCGGATACGATAGAAAAAGTTGAGCAGCTTTATTCAAGACAGAAGGGAAAATGAAATATTTTTTTTCATGTCGATGGAAAAGTTTAAACAGGAATAAGTAATTATTTATAGAACCATATATTACGAAGGACGTGAGATTTAAATAAATGTGGAAAATTGAAGATGCAATAGACCTGTACGGGATAGAACGATGGGGAAACGGATACTTCTCTTTTAATAAAAACGGAGATTTAAGTGTAAGACCTACAAAAAAAGAGGCACATGCTATCGATCTTAAAGTTGTGGTCGATTCTCTTGTAACCAGGAAAATAAAATTCCCGATACTGTTTCGGTTCCCTCAGATACTTGAGGCACAGATAAAGGAACTTAACGGGTCTTTTTCAAACTCGATCTCTGAGTACAAATATAATAACACCTACCAGGGCGCATTTCCCATGAAAGTGAACCAGCGCAAGGAAGTGATCGAGGAAATCGTCAAATCAGGTAAGAAGTATAATCTCGGTCTGGAAGTCGGAACGAAAGCAGAACTTCTGGCTGCCCTGTCATTTGAACTTGGTCCTGAAGCCCTGTTGATATGCAATGGTTTCAAGGACGATGAATACCTCAAGCTGGCATTGAATGCTGTCAAACTGAAAAATAGAGTTGTTATTGTCATTGATGAGTACAGCGAAACAAAGCGCTTACTTGAACTCTCGAAATTAATGAGAGTAAAACCTCTTATTGGCATAAGGGTAAAGCTCTATTCAAAGGGCAGCGGGAAATGGGCTGAATCAGGAGGAGAATCTGCCAAGTTCGGGCTGACCACCACGGAGATGCTGGACTGTATAAAGACCTTTGCCGAATATGATATGTTCGAGCAGCTTCAGATGCTGCATTTCCATGTCGGTTCCCAGATCACGGAGATACGCAGGATCCAGAAAGCAGTAAAGGAAGCAGCCAGGGTTTATGCAAAGATCAGGAATATGCATATCAATATCAAATATTTCAACATTGGCGGAGGTCTCGGAGTGGATTATGACGGCAGTAAGACCTCATCCGATGCAAGCGCCAATTATACGATGCAGGAATATGCCAACAATGTGGTTTATTCACTCAAGGATGTATGCGATGAAGAAGGCGTCCCCCATCCCATAATTTTGTCTGAAAGCGGGCGCGCTATCAGCTCATATCATTCCCTGCTTGTTATAAACATCAAGGGAAATAAGAATGGCAGCCGCAATAAATCGATAGAACTTATCGGTGATGAACCCCATATCGTAAAAGAGCTGTATGATGGGTTAAAGGAAATAAATATCAAGAATTATATTGAGTATTATCACGACGCTCTCCAGCACCGTGAGGAACTTCTTTCGCTTTTCAACCTGGGTGAGATAGAGCTTGAGGAAAAATCCAAGGGCGAGATATTGTTCATGATGATATGCGAAAAAGCAGCTGCGTTTGCCAGGGAAACCGAGAACAAATCTGATGATTTCGATGACCTGAATAAACTTCTCTCGAAAAAATACATTGGCAATTTTTCAACGTTCCAGTCCATCCCCGATTTCTGGGCGATAAAGCAGTTGTTCCCTGTCGTTCCTGTTAGCAGGGCGAACGAGAAACCCACGCAATACGGAACTATTGTGGATATCACATGCGATTCTGACGGCGAGATCGATAAATTCGTGGATCTGAAAGATGTCAAAGAGATACTGGAACTCCATGAACTTAATAACGGTTCATATTATCTTGCGATACTTATGCTTGGCGCATACCAGGATACTATCGGAGATTACCATAACCTGTTCGGCGCTGCAAATGAGGCGCATATAATCGTAGATGACAGCGGGGAATGGCATCTCAAGCAGATAGTCAATGGGGACAGGAACTGCGATGTCCTGGGTTATGTCAAGTACAATACCAATTCGCTGCTGTCGGTATTTGAATCGGAGGTCGTTCAGGCGCAGAGGGAGAATAAATTGTCCAAACAGGATGCTGAAGAGATATTGAATAATTATAAAGATTCCATGAACCAGTATACTTATTTGGACATGTGAGCGGAAAACAAACTTCGTTTCGATCATTGACCTGAACGGACCAATTATGCTTACACTCGGCATCGTGAACACCTACGACAAAATAAAACTCCACGAGGCGCACTACCGCAGCATCGCCCGTGCTGCACCTGTGGCATACGCATTCGGGTTCAACCTTGCGCTTTTCGATTATCCATTCAAAATGAGTGCAGTTGAGCTTGTGAATTTCGTGAAGGATAAGACCACCATCGGAGGCTCGGGGAAATATCTCGATGAGCTTTTCAGGGCAGGCAGGTTCTTCGTGTTCGACTTGCCTGAGAAAGGATTCCAGCCACAGTTCGGCACTCCCGTTGTTACGACTTCGCATCCTGCGAAAGAGAAAACTATCAGTGTTGAGGCGCTCTCTGAACTTGTCAATAAGAAAAGATCATTTCTTTTCCTTATCGGACTGGGTCATAAAGGTCTGCCGCATGACCTGATGGAGAGGGCGCAGTACCATTTTGATATAACAGGAATGGGGGTATCTCTTGAGACGTGCACGGCAATAGGGGCGGTGCCTGCGATAATTGCGGGATGCGCCGGGCAGAAAAAGGATGTGCAAAAAAAAACAAATTGACACTACCCAAAATTCATATCATGGAAGAAGAATAGAGGGCTATACCTGAATATTATTTAATTGAGCTATCATGAAAAACAAGATAATCGTTACAGGCGGTGCTGGTTTCATCGGAAGCCACCTTATCGACAGGATGCTCCTTCGGGGAGACGAGGTCGTAGTCATAGACAACCTCAGTTCAGGCAAAATGGATTTCCTTAAAGATCATGTGGAAAATCCTGATTTTAAATTCATCAGGCTCGATCTACTTGACCTGGAAGAACTGAAAAAATATGTATTAGACGCAGATGCGGTATTCCACCTTGCTGCAAATCCCGATGTCCGCCTTGGCGTCTCGGATACAAGGGTACATCTTGAGCAGAATATCATCGCCACATACAATCTTCTTGAGGCGATGCGCATCAATAAGATCAAGAACATCCTCTTTACATCAACGTCCACGGTGTACGGTGAGGCGATGCTTATACCAACGCCGGAAGAGTATGGTCCGCTTGTCCCCATATCCCTCTACGGCGCGTCCAAACTGGCGTGTGAAGCCCTCATAACTTCTTATTGCTCAACATTTGATATGAACTCATGGCTGTTTCGTTTCGCCAACATAGTCGGTCCCAGGGGCACGCACGGGATAATCGTGGATTTTATGAACAAGCTCAGGAAAAATCCCGGATCGCTTGAGATACTGGGTGACGGGAAGCAGCGAAAGTCGTACCTGCATGTATATGATTGCATAGAAGCCATCCTTTTCGCGATGGAGAACAGCAATGAGATGGTAAATATCTTCAATATCGGCTCAGTGGATACCATAAGCGCGACAGAGATCGGGAGGATCGTGGTTGAAGAAATGGGGCTTGAGGATGTGGAATTCAAATATACAGGCGGGAGCCGCGGGTGGAAGGGCGATGTGCCGAAGATGATGCTTTCTATCGATAAGATCAGGTCGCTTGGCTGGAAGCCGGTTTCTAATTCTGAAAAAAGCGTGCGCGATGCAGTCCGGAGTTTATTGAACAATGGCTAAACTATTCTGCCCGAAATGCGGCAGCGATGCAGACGTTTTCTATGAGAACGTATGCAGGCAGTGCTTTATCGGGAATAAGACTTTGCTGGAATGCCCGCATGTAGTTTATGGAAGGATATGCCCTACATGCGATTCAGTTTTCAGGAAAGGCAGGTGGCAGTCCG
>JAHIHJ010000090.1 GCA_018899795.1 Methanobacteriota archaeon | reverse complement strand
GAAACTCTCAATTCGAAGTTTGATACATTTAATTCGAAGTTTGATTCATTCAATTCGAAGTTTGACTCTTATTTTATGGAACAGAGAGAGCATAATCATCGACTAGATAAACATAACCAGCGCCTTGAGAAGATCCTCGAAAAGCTCGCTGAAAAATAGCCTCCGTTACTATTATAAAATCCAAGCCATAAATCCCCCAGCGCCCGATTGACCCCACGCACCCTTTTTTGTGAACAAAAAAAGAAGCCATAACCCGGTAATGTATGGGAAAGCACTATCCTAAGACACTGATTTCACGGATTAACACAGATTCATCACACACTATTTCCCGATACCATGACCCAGTCAAATACCTCGACCTCTGTATTGTTATTGATATCACAACGCTCACAATATATGCCGGTGTTTATGCTGTTCCATACGATATTCCGGTCGGTTTCATTCACGAGACCATCACAGTTCATATCAAAGGGCGAGCAGGTGGGGACATTCCACATAATGCTCACGCTGCCGTTGCCGTTCACACCCACGTATGTCACGTTATGTTGCCCCTCGGTATCCCATGTATGTGACCATGCCTGGGTATTGTTATTCTGGTTGGTGCCGTTGAGGTACCAGGTGCTGTTGACCTGCTGGTCTGTGGTCACGCTGAACGAGGCGCTGGAGTTGAGCGCGTAACTGGGGGTCGGGTTGTCCGGGGAGAACGAGGTGATGGACGGCGCCGGGTTAGAGGGGATGCCGCCTGTGGTGTAGTTTATGACGAGTTTGGGGCGCTGGCTGGTGTTTCGAACTCATTTCCAAACTTGTCTGCGTGGCATTGCTCAAAGAGAATGAGTAAAGGACGCTTATAAGAAGAAGGTGGTTATTGAGGGGACGAAGAAAGGGGAGCTTTATAGGAGAACGAGAAGATAATATATCCATAAACCAAATAGGTGTAAATATGAACACAATGGCAGAAGCAGAAACTCAAACCCAAGTTTTTATTGAAACTTTGAGAAGAGTCGATACTGAGATTGAATCCGCGATAGAAACTCTTGAAATCATGAGTAACAATGAAACATTGAAAGCAATAGAAGAAGGATTACAGGACATTAAAAATGGCAGAGTCATTAAATTTGAAGATTTCTTGAAAAAACATGAGTATGAAATATAACCTAATTTTATCACATAAATTTGATAAAGAGTTCTCTCGACTTGAAAAAAAGTTGCAGGATAGAGTCGTAGACGGCTTAAAAGACATAAAAGAGAATCCATATGAAGGTAAGCCGCTAAAAGGCAAATTTAAAGAGATGTTTTCATGGCGGGTAGGCAAATATCGGATATTATATCAGATACAGGGAGATAATCTTCTGATTATTGTAATAACTGTTGAGCACAGAAAGCATGTATATCATTGATCTTCATAGCATCATTTTCACAATACTTTGAATAGATCGAATAGATTGTTATCGTGGAAGCCTCCTTGGCATGGCGGTTGGAGACGCTTTAGGGACCACTCTGGAATATCCACATCTCATCAGCTTTTATTCCACTGACTCATGATCATGAATTATAATTATTTTCAAATTAATATCCGGCGCTTCACGGAAACCAATGAAACCATTTTCCTGACTGAAGGAAGTGTCCATAATTGCCTGGCTATATGACCAGAACAAAACCGCAGATGAACGCCGATCAACGCAGATCGAATGCTGTGCTTATTGAAAACCATTTCCATATAAAATTATTACATTCTAATTATAAAAAATCGGCGCCAATACGTTCCCGATGCTGCCACAATTCCAGAGAAAACGGAACGATCAAGAACCGTTCTACTTTATGAACATAAGAAAGGATCTCACCCTGTTAATCCTGTTATCCTCTCGATAGAAGTTATTCCGGGACAGCTTTCTCGATCACTCCAAAATGTTAGTTGAGACCGCAGTAATATCGTAAACATCAACAATCCCATATCCAATGACATCATACGATGGATATGGCGCATATGTGGTCTTGCCGAAGTTCGAATTTACGATATCTAGATCTGCTGGATCAATATCTCCATCACAGTCCACATCATAGGGCGAGCAGGTGACGACATTCCACATTACGCTCACGCTGCCGTTCCCATTCGCACCCACGTAAGTCACGTTATACTGCCCGGGGATATCCCAGGTATGCGACCATGCCTGGGTATTGTTATTCTGGTTGGCGCCGTTGAGGTACCAGGTGCTGCTGACCTGCTGGTCTGTGGTCAGGCTGAATGGGGTGGTGGTATTTTGAGTAATGCGGGGGGTGAGGTTGGATGGGGCGGGGTTGGAGGGTGTGCCGCCTGTGGTATAGTTTAGCGCAAGCCTGGGGCGCTGGCTGGCGTTGGAGCGGTCGGAGCTGTAGCGGGGAGAATAGAAAAAATATGATACTGGAGCAAACTCATAGCGATATAAAAGAAGAAACGCAAGCATAGATCAAGCTAGGTGATCGGAAATCACATCCAATAGCTATGAAGCTTTTTAATTTCTTCTGGGTAAATGAATCCAAATACGGAGAATCGACCACATAGGACACTGGAGCATCAAAAAAAGCGCAATGAGAAAAGCGAACTCCTATCGAAGGAAACTATGTTCTTCTCGAAAGCATTTGGAGCAAAAAATTTTATTTAAGTAAAGTTTAAGAGAATGATAATGGGGAATCAATTTACAGCAACTCTTCAGGGTGGTTTATTTTAATTATAGTGTTAATGTCATCAAAATGCGCATCATAAGTCACAATGCAGTTGCATTTTTCAATAATGGCTAATATCGCATGCGGTATATCTGAAGCATCATTTAATTTTATATGACTGGAATGTTGAATCCTTTGCTCTCTTTTAAGGAGAGGAATTATTTCCACTCTATTTTTCAGTATCTCTTCAAGTGCCCTTTTACCGATGTCTCTTGAGATTTTTTGTGGAAAATTCTCTGTGCCGAAAATGAATAACTCATGAAGCGAATAAAAAGATACCACTCCTGTTATTTCATGCGAATTTATTTTATCAAACAAAGCCTTTACAGATTTGTATTTCTCTGGCTCTAACTTCCTGCCAAAACAGTACACTACAAGTGCTGAAGTTTCCAGATATGCCCGCATCACGCTTTTATTTTCTCCGGGTGCTGGACGAGATCGACTAAAGTTCTGGATAAAGCCAATGCTATCGCAGATATCCCCTGCTCTTCCAATAATAGCATGCTTTTCTCTTTGGCTTTTTCCGAGAGTTTTATCAAATCCTTATTCTTTAATTGTACTGCTGCAATCTCATGAAGATTTGATATTTTCTCATTATGTTTCCTGGCTCTCATAGTTATGTAGTTGATTTATTTGCTTATAAAGATAACCTCAAGAAGCAGTTAAGGTGCTGCAAATATTTGAGTTGTTTTGAATATTGCTGGTTTTGATATAAGGTATGAAGAAATATAATAGTTATCACTCTTTAAACATAAATATCATGGCGCACACATGCACCCAAAGCATCCAACTTTGAAAATAGAAACCTATATCTTTATTTGAAAACAAAGAAAAGTAAATTGATATCAGACATCTGGAACTATCGATATCTCATCACTCAATAGCTCGTCAATTTCTTCCTCAGGTATATCCATTTCAACATGGAAGAATCCTTTCTCTCTTTTCTTCGGGATAGTTATCAATCTGTCACCAACGAGCTTTATATCTTTATGCTTAATGAAAGCTGCAACATCCAGTTCGCTTATCGCCATTTTCTCACTTATACACATTATAAATGGCATTGTATATAGATTTTACATTGATTCAAGGCACTGCCATTTCAAGCACACGATCCCCAGTTCCTCTTTCCTCACCCCTATCCAGGATAAATCAATAATCTGAGCCTATCTATCCCTTAATTCCTGCTCACATTTATAAACTATATAATATATATTTTCGGCGCTTCTCTATCCCCCGGTCAACCACAAATTCAAATTAAAGATAAACTTATAATACCATTGCCATCAATATCAAATAAAAAAAATCATGCCAAAAGACGCAATAGTTATCCAAAATGTATCCAAGACCTTCCGTATCCCCCACGAACGAAAGACCACACTTTTCGAGCATCTTACAGGTCTATTCGACGGCAAGAAGGGATATGAGGAGTTCCAGGCCCTGAAAAACATCAATTTCACAGTTAAGAAGGGCGAAGCCATAGGCATTATCGGAGAGAACGGCAGCGGAAAAAGCACACTTCTCAAGATCATCGCAAATATCTTAAGACCCAACAGGGGTTCTGTCATGATCAATGGGAAAATAACCTCGTTCCTTGAGCTTGGGGTGGGATTTGAACCAAACCTCACAGCAAAGGAAAATATCTATCTGTACGGTACAGTGATGGGTCTATCTGACCGTCAGATCGATGATAAACTCGAAGAGATATTTGAGTTCTCAGGGCTCAAGCGGTTTGAGGATACGAAGCTTAAGAATCTGTCTTCTGGGATGCAGGTGAGGCTTGCTTTTGCGACTGCGATACAGACCGATCCTGAG
>JAHIHJ010000089.1 GCA_018899795.1 Methanobacteriota archaeon | reverse complement strand
CCATCTGGATCTTGGCTGTGGATTCGGTAGAACCCTTGGCTATATGGAACGAGTCCGGGAAAGCCAGTCCGGCATACAGCGATGAGAGAGCATAATCTATAATGTAGCCGACATGCAGAGCTTTATACTGCGTGCCCATTGTCTGTATCTCCATAGCGTCACGTTAGTCTTGGGACTTTTTAAATATATAACTAAATTTTTTATTTTATAGGTTTCGCCCCATCCTTAAAATTTCCTTAAGTTTGAAATATCAATAAAAATACTACGGCGAAGTTAGCATAGGCTTCCTCCTTCCCGTAAGTGTTACAGCAGGATAACGAAAGCACTGTGTTATTAGCATGGTCGTCAGGGTATAGAATAGGATATTCATCCCGACGAATAGAACGCGGATGACGCGGATTGCGCGGATTCACACGGATTTGAGGTATCTACTTCTGATATTTCATTTCTTTCATTTGAGAAGATCGCTCTTTTGAAATCTGGTTTTTTACCAAAAATTTCTGAATACAACATAGTATCTCCTTTTTAGTGGACACCGGATAATTCGATCCGCGGGCATCCGCGTCATCCGCGCAATCCGCGTTCAATTTCGTTTTCACTTTTATTGATACCTGCTCTTCAATCTATTTTATGGGTAGAAGTAAGTGTGGAAGCCATTAACTCAATATTCAAAGCATTTTCATAGACTTTTTCCAAAAAACCTGTTCCCAGAACATTGCTTACTTCAATCCCCTGCCATGAACACTTCTATCAGACAGTGATCATCTCCTCCAGCAATAGTTTTTTTTACAGCAACATCGACACTTTTAAACACTCGAATTCCAATTCTTGCAAAAATAGCTCTGGTCAGCATGCAGAGCACCGGGTTTATTTTCCCATGCTCTCCCCACGGGCATTGTTTATTTATTATAGCATAGCCTCTTTCGTTTACATTCTCCACCAGGAAGGACCCACCAATGCGATTCATGATATTACATGAGACGGCAGCGGTATGCACAGTATCGTAAGGTATATCCTGAATATACTTTTGCCATACCACAACTTCCACCTGTTCGCTCATCTGCCGTATAATCTCATTCTTATTGTCCGCAGGTATATATTTCAGGAGCAATGGGAGAATATTTGTCATTATCGTATTGAAGTCGTTTTGTGTTTCTATTTTTTCTTTGCTTTTTATGAGCTGATCGTGAAGAAATTTCACTTTAAGCAGGGATTTCACCCTGGTAATTAGCTCTATTCTGCTTATGGGCTTGGTTAGAAAGTCATCCGCACCCGCTTCTATGGCTCTTATTTTATCATCCAGTCCGGAGAGGGCTGTAACCATCACCACAGGCGTGAAGCGAGTGGCATCCTGCTGCTTTATTTTTTCGCATACCTCATAACCGCTGACCTCAGGCATCATAATGTCCAGAAGTACAATGTCAGGTCGGTCTGAGCCTAATTTTTCGAGTGCTTCTCTGCCGCTATAAGCTGGTATTATCTCATAGTCCTTTTCAAGGACGGCTGTAATGAGTCTTACATTAACAGGCTCGTCGTCCACAACGAGTACTTTTATCATTCATTTTCCTCCTTTTTCGCTTTCAGCGGCAGCAAAATGTAAAGGTGCTTCCCTTGCCGAATTCACTCTCCGCCATGATCGTTCCTCCATGCAGCTCGACTAACTTTTTGGAAATCGAAAGCCCTAAACCTGTACCTCCATATTTTTTGGTAATTCCAGCAGAAATCTGCGCCATATCTCCTTCCTTTCTCGTTTTTACTGTCACAGTTCCTCCTTCTGGCTTGCTGAATTTCACGGCATTGCTGAGCAGGTTAAAAAGGATTTGCTTGAGTCTCAGCTTATCAACTTCGACAAATTCAAGCTCAGGGTCAAGTTCGACTTTCAAGTTTATATTATGCTTCATAGCCTTTTCTTTTACAAGGGTAAGCCCTTCATTTATGGCTTGAGGGACGTGAACCTTCTCGATTACAAGCTCTATCTTTCCTGCTTCCACTTTGCTGGTAGAATTAGCAGCACTTAACGAAAAATAAGCAACAACTAAAACTGATAAAGAAACTATTAAAAATCCCATAGTCAACTTATAAATAATCTTCATTTTCATTTCTCCATGGAAAAATTTATATTTTTATATATTCATATAATAGTACTCCATTAATTTCACCGGGTAAGATTCGGTGATTTGACCCTATTGCATTATCATAATAATAATAGTCTTCAATATATAAAGATAACGTATTTGTTTAGCTCAGACATAATTCTTTTTTGAGCACACCTTCAAGTTCTTCAAATCCATTCTTGCCCTGAAGCCTCCATGAAGCCAGTAAAGATGATGATTGGGCGTGATCCTAATCAGTCCTCTATTTTCAAATTCATGAGATAATGTATCCGGCGCCGTGACTGTTGAAGTGCCTCTATAGCATTAATAAACCGTTGGATTTTTATATATAAAATTCACATTATACTTACAGTCAATATTTTCAGTGAAGTATTTATGGTAATGGAATTATGTTGAAAGCTATGGT
>JAHIHJ010000088.1 GCA_018899795.1 Methanobacteriota archaeon | reverse complement strand
AGGACCGGTGACACGGAACATGGAACTTGCGCTCCTTAAGACATACAATGCAACGCCAGATCCAAAACTTGTCGCAGCAATGGGGTCTTGTGCCTGCAACGGGGGCATATTCGGGGAAACCTACGCCAGCGGCAGCGGTGTAGACAGGTTTATGCCTGTAGATGTGTATATTCCTGGGTGTCCGCCAAGACCACAGGCAATTATATTCGGTCTTATGGTAGCCATTGATAAACTTGAGCAGAAAATACGGAAATTGGAGGTAAAAGCATGACAAAATATGAGATACTTGTAGCTACGGATGATTCTGAATATGCAAGGAAAGCAGAAAAAGCAGCCATGAAGATCGCACGTTCCTACAATATCCGTATGGTAGCTATCTACATAGCCGTGGGCAGAAAAGACTCTGAACGGGAGGAACGCACCGCAAAGGGCGAGAATGTGCTCAACCGCGTTATAGAGGAGGGAGAGAAGATGGGACTGGAGGTGAATAAACTCCTTGTCGGAGTAAGCATGCAGCGTATGCCACAGAAGGGCGCCATGGCAGATACGATAGCGCGGGCAATACTTGATGCAGCTGAGAAGTATAAGGTACATACCATCGTACTTGGGGGAAAGGGGGAATCCGAAATAAATCCGGAACTTGGCAGCGTGGCACTGGCAGTAGTAAAGAAAGCTAAGTGCACGGTGATGGTTGCAAGATAACCTATATATCCTTTGATAATTAGTATTATCATAAAAAGGTGAAACCGGATGGAAGAAGCAACTATAAAATCATTACTTAAAGAGGAGCGTGTATTTTACCCCCCTCAGGATTTTGCCAGTAAAGCATATATAAAAAATCTTGAAGAATACAGGGAGATATACGAAAAATCCATTAACGACCCTGCATCTTTCTGGGGAGAGTTGGCTGACCAGATATCCTGGTACCGAAAATGGAAAAAAGTATATTCCTGGGACTCTGAAAAGGTAATATGCAAATGGTTCGAAGGCGGGAAACTGAACGCTTCGTATAACTGCCTTGACAGGCATCTTGCAACAAAGGGTGACAGGATAGCCATAAAGTGGGAAGGGGACGGAGGGGATACAGCTACATTCACATACAGACAGCTCTATAATGAGGTATGTAAGTTCGCGAACGTCCTCAGGAAAAGAGGCATCAAAAAAGGTGACAGGGTGGCGATATATCTGCCAATGATACCGCAAATTGTGATTTCCATGCTCGCATGCGCCAGGATCGGCGCGATCCATAATGTGGTGTTCGCGGGATTCAGCGCAGATGCTCTTCGTGAACGCGTGAATGACAGCGCCTGCAGGACGGTCATTACATCCGATGCAAGTTACAGGGCAGGAAAGACCATTCCCCTGAAAGAGAATGTGGACAGGGCGCTGGCAGACAGTTCTGTGGAGAACGTTATCGTTTATGACCGCGCAGGAAGCAAAGTTTCGATGAAAAAGGGAAGGGATGTCTGGTGGCATGAGGAAATGAAGAATGCCTCAGGTGAGTGCAAACCCGAGGAGATGGACGCCGAAGATCCGCTTTACATACTTTATACGAGCGGGAGCACTGGCAAGCCCAAGGGCGTGCTGCATACCACAGGCGGTTACCTCCTGTATGTGTTTCAGACCTTCAAATGGATATTTGATTACCGAGATGAGGATGTCTATTACTGCACAGCGGACATAGGATGGGTGACTGGTCACAGTTATATCGTCTATGGTCCGCTTGCGGCAGGCGCGACACAGGTGATGTTCGAAGGAGTCCCCAATTATCCCAAACCTGACAGGTTCTGGGAGATCATTGAAAAATACAAAGTAACGATCTTCTATACCGCGCCAACTGCAATACGGGCACTTGAGCGAAGCGGCGACCAGTGGCCAAAGGGAAGAGACCTCTCAAGCCTGAGGCTGCTTGGCTCTGTGGGTGAGCCAATTAATCCTGAAGCATGGATGTGGTATTACAACCTGATCGGCAACAAACGCTGCCCGATAGTGGATACATGGTGGCAGACTGAGACTGGGGGAATCATTATTACACCCCTTCCAGGCGCCACGCCTCTTAAACCCGGTTCTGCTACGCTGCCGTTCCCTGGGGTCGAGCTAATGGTTGTCAAACATGACGGCACAGAAGCGGCGGTCAATGAAGGCGGGCAGCTTGTGATAAAGAAGCCCTGGCCGGGAATGATGCGCACGGTTTACGGGAACCATGAACGGTTTATAGAAAAATATTTCACTGCGTTCCCTGGACTTTACCAGACAGGCGACAGCGCGAGGAAGGACGAGGACGGCTATTACTGGATAATGGGAAGGATAGACGATGTGATAAAGGTCTCAGGTCACAGGCTCGGGACTGCTGAGATAGAGAGTTCGCTTGTTTCACATCCTGCTGTTTCCGAGGCTGCTGTGGTGGGGTATCCGCATGATATTAAAGGAGAGGCGATCTATGCTTTTGCCTCGCTCAAGGAGGGTGTGGAAAAGTCGGCAGAACTCAAGAAAGAGCTTATCGAGCACGTCAGGAATACCATCGGTCCCATTGCCAAGCCTGAGAAGCTCCAGTTCGCTGATTCGCTGCCCAAGACGAGGTCAGGGAAGATCATGAGGAGGATACTGAGGAAGATCGCGGCAGGGGATGTTAAGGATCTGGGGGATACTTCGACGCTGGCGGATCCGAGTGTGGTGGATGTGCTGGTGAAAGAGAGGGAGTGAGGGGTATGAAAAAATATGGATTACCTTCTCCGAATAGCCAGAATAGCCAGTACTAGAATCATACCAATGCCGAGAATTACAAATAATACATTGGTCTGTTTTGGTGGAGGTTTTTCAGTTTCTGTAGATGGTCCCTCTTTCCCTACCTTTATCTGCAAATTGAGCGTGTGGTCTTCAGCAGTTGATTGATTATCTCCAAAATAATAAACAATCCTGCCTTTGACATTGAAATCCCCGACCTGATTGGTTTTTATGCGCACCTCGATATCTCTTCCCTTTCCAGGATTTAAAGTATAGGTTGTAGTATAAATCCCAGCTCCTGATTCCACGAATATAGAACTTGAAACGCTCATGCCGGACGGCGGATACAACAATACCTGAACCGTCATGGGAGGTTTGGTGATTAGATTAACTGCT
>JAHIHJ010000087.1 GCA_018899795.1 Methanobacteriota archaeon | reverse complement strand
GAGACCTCGCAGTTCCAGCCGGATTCGCGGCTGATGGCATTGACCTGCTTATCAAGTTCGGATATCGTATTGATCTTCAGCGGGTCCAGATATTCTTCCATTATTTCATGGTCAATCGGGATCCCTTTAGTCCATTTTAACATCCACTGGAATACCGGGCTGCAGATAAGGACATTTTTCCCCGATTCTATTGATCGCTCCCGTTCGGTCAGTTTTTTTGTTTCAGAGGTAATATTTGATATCGCTTTTTCGACAGTACCGTATTGCTGCAGTACTACGTCTGCGATATCGACAGAATCCCTGATAGCCGCGCTCAAGTTGCCTTCGTTCTTATTTAAAAGAGGCTCAAGTTTCTTGAGATGGATATTTTCCAGGGTTATGTTCTTCCTTATTATCATAAATTAATATTCGACTTAGTAGTACTTGAATGTTACTCAAATAGTAAATGGGTATTTAACCGTGCTACTATATGTTTTGTATAAGGGAATATAAAAATTCGGGCAAGTAAATTGTGCGCGGGTTGGGGAGTGGTCTTATTTTTTCTATTGCATATTTTTTTATATCCTGCCGTTTAATAAGACCACAGTGAAATAACAATGGTATGCAGGATAGAAGTTGGTTTTAAAACCGGAATGAGAGATGCGCTGGGCGAAAGCATAAAAAAAAGGATAGTCGAAGACCTGCGTATTATTGTGGATTCAGTAAGGACTATTGATGTATATACCATAGATGCCGCTCTATCGTCCGGACAGGTGAAACTTCTTGGCGATAAAGTATTTGCCGACCCTATTGTACAGGTTTTTTCAGACATGCCGCTGGCTTCTGATTTTTCCTGGCTGGTCGAGGTGGGTTACAGACCCGGTGTGACAGACAATGTGGGAGCCACGGCAAAAAAAGCATCAGAGGATGTACTGAAGACTGGCATTCATGGAGTTTATTTTTCAAGACAGTATCTTATCAGCGGGAATATCACAAAAGATGACGCAATTAACATTACAGGCGGGCTTCTTGCCAATTCGCTCATCGAAAGATGGGAAATAATAAGCAGCAGCGATTTTGATAACGAAAAAGGCATACACCTCCCGCTTCCGGTTGTCAAAGGAAAACACAGCCCATCTGTTACAACGATCGACCTTGACATAAGCGATAACGAACTGAAAGAACTCAGCAGGATGCGGCTTTTTGCACTGAACCTGGCTGAGATGAAGGCGATCCGGAAATATTTTGTACAGACGAGCAAGGAAAGAGAAAAATTCGGTGTTTCGCTGCCTACTGATGTTGAGATAGAGGTGCTTGCGCAGACATGGTCTGAACATTGCAAACACAAGATATTCAACAGTGAGATAACCTATATTGATGATAAGGGAAAAACGACCATAAACTCACTATTCAATACTTTTATAAAACAGGCGACACGTGAGATCAATAAGCCATGGCTTGTATCCGTTTTCACAGATAACGCAGGTGTGATAAAGTTCAACGATGACCACAACCTTGTGATGAAGGTCGAGACGCATAACACCCCTTCTGCCCTTGACCCATACGGAGGCGCAATTACTGGTATCGTGGGCGTGAACCGCGACCCGCTGGGCACAGGCATGGGTTCAAGACTGATATTTAACACTGATGTCTTTTGTTTTGCCTCGCCGTTCTATGATAAACTTCTTCCGCCGCGGCTTTTCCACCCCAAGAGGATATTCGAGGGTGTGCGCCGGGGCGTCGAGCATGGCGGGAACAAGAGCGGTATCCCCACAGTGAACGGCTGCATAGTGTTCGATGAAAGATATCTCGGCAAACCGCTTGTATATTGCGGCACAGGCGGTATAATGCCCTCTGTAATTAACGGAAAACCATCGCACATCAAGGAGATCGATCCCGGCGACCTGATCGTAATGACCGGAGGACGCATCGGGAAAGATGGGATACACGGCGCAACATTTTCATCGCTTGAACTTGATGAGAATTCCCCGGTCACAGCGGTCCAGATCGGAGACCCGTTCACGCAGAAAAAGATGCTTGATCTCCTGCTTGAAGCAAGGGATAAAGGTCTTTATAATGCTATTACGGACAACGGAGCCGGAGGTCTGTCATCATCGGTGGGTGAGATGGCTCAATTGTCCGGAGGATGTCTTATCGAACTTGATAAATGCCCGTTGAAATACCCGGGTCTTGACCCCTGGGAGATACTGGTCTCAGAGTCGCAGGAACGGATGACGCTTGCGGTTTCGCCTGATAAGATAGATGAGTTCCTTAAGCTTGCAGGAAAAAGGGATGTTGAAGCAACTGTTATCGGGACTTTTACTGATAGCGGCAAATTCCATGCAAATTATGGCGGAAAAACGGTCGCGTATATGGATATGGAATTTTTGCACAGCGGGCTTCCTGCCATGAAGCTTAATGCACGCTGGGTAGCCCGGAAATTCGAAGAGCCGGTGCTGGGTACCGTGGACCTGACAGATGCCCTGAAAAACCTCCTGTCACGCCTTAATATCTGCTCGAAAGAATATGTCATCCGGCAGTATGACCATGAAGTGCAGGCTGGCTCTGTGGTAAAGCCCCTTACAGGAGATGGTCCAAGCGACGCAGCGGTCATCCGTCCACTGCTTGACAGCATGGAAGGTGTGGTTGTGGCGAACGGCATCTGCCCGAGGTATGGCGACATTGATACGTATCACATGACAGCCTGCGCCATCGATGAAGCCGTGCGTAACCATATTTGCGTGGGTGGGTCGTTCGACCATCTCGCCGGTCTTGATAATTTCTGCTGGTGCGACCCTGTGAAATCAGATAAGAACCCGGACGGCGAGTTCAAACTGGCTCAGCTTGTGCGGGCGAACATGGCGCTGTACGATTATACGAAATCCTACGGTGTCCCCTGCATATCAGGAAAGGACAGCATGAAGAATGACTACAATATCGGCGGGCGAAAGATCTCCATTCCCCCAACTGTGCTTTTCTCGACTATCGGTAAGATAGATGACGTGAGGAAGGCTGTGACCATGGATGTAAAAAGACATGGTGACAGGGTTTACGTGCTGGGAATGACAAGGGACGAACTCGGCGGCTCGGAGTATTTTGCATCGATCGGGTTTATCGGGAACGATGTGCCGAAGGTGAATGCTGCAACAGCGAAGCGTCTTTATGCGGCACTTGAAAAAGCGATCCTTGAAGGCACGGTAGCTTCATGTCACGACTGCTCTGATGGCGGGCTGGCTGTGGCTCTGGCTGAGAGCGCGTTTTCAGGAGAACTTGGAATGACAGTGGAACTGACAAATGTCCCGGTTGAAAATATAAAGCGTACAGACACGATACTGTTCTCGGAATCCCAGAGCAGGTTCGTGGTGACAGTGGCGCCTGGCAAGGTAAAGAGGTTCGAGGAGATCATGAAAGGCAATGTGTTCGCTGACGTGGGCGAGGTTACATCGCAGCAGAATTTCAGTGTGATGGATGGAGAGAAGGTAGTACTGAGCGCTGGGATAGATGAACTGAAAGAGGCATGGCAGAAGACGCTGCGGTGGTAGGATTATATCAAGCAAATTTTATCATTTCCTAAAATAATTTCCTCATTCATAACTTCTTGGGAAAAGATAGGCGTTGGTAACCACCGATATCCTTTAATAATATACATTCTTAATAGACAATATCGAGTGGCGGGCATAACGACAGTTAATACCGATAATTCTATGAATTCTTCGGTTTAAGGCTTCTGATAAGATGCCATAGCTGTGATTGCGCTGCAAGATCAATATATGATTTGGGAGGAAAAAGGTAATTATGAATAAAGAATCTAATATTTGCAAAAATATAATTCCTGTGCTTCTGTCACTGCTTATTTTGGCATTGGCGGCAGGCACGGCGAGCGCGGCGCAGGCGCCGGTAGATCTTGGAACAGCCGGAAATTTCGTGATCATGTCAAAAACAGGGATATCAACCACGGGAACGACCTCAATTGTTGGAGACATTGGAGTGAGTCCAGCAGCCGGGAGTTATATAACTGGATTTTCATTAATAGCTGATGCCTCGAATAAATTTTCGACGTCATCTCTGGTGACCGGAAAAGTATATGCAGCCAATTATGCGCCTCCAACTCCATCTACAATGACCACGGCAGTAAGCGACATGCAAACCGCGTACAATGATGCCGCTGGACGAACAAGTCCTACTGAAACTGAAAAGGGTGCCGGAAATATTGGCGGGATGACACTCACTCCTGGACTTTATAAATGGGGTACAGGAGTTAAAATACCCGTCGGTGGTGTCACTCTATCTGGCAACGCAAATGATGTCTGGATCTTCCAGATAGCGCAAGATCTCACCGTGGACAACGGTGCCAAAGTTACTCTTAGCGGGGGCGCACAGGCAAAAAATATCTTCTGGCAGGTCGCCGGTCAAACGACACTTGGAACCACGTCTGACTTCAAGGGAATTATCCTGTCTAAAACGCTGATTTCGATGAACACTGGCGCAACCCTGAACGGCAGGGCGCTGGCACAGACCGCGGTTACATTAAATGCCAATGCTATCACAGCCCCGTCTTCCAGCGTTACACCGACAAACACTCCGACAGTAACGAGCACAACCACAGGTGTGGTAACAGGAACTCAGACAAATCCAGCAGTAACGTCTACTTCGGCGCCAGCACCGACAAATAAGGTACCGGGATTTGATTTTACCCTTGGAATAGCCCTACTTTCAGTGACATATCTGTTCGGCAAAAAGAGAAGATAAGCCTGAGTCACTCCTCTGGAGAGCGCATACATGTATGGCTTACGCCATACATGGATAATTATTATCGTTATATGAAGGAACAACAAATACTTAATCTTGATGAATGTAAAGAACTTGGAAAATTGGAAATGTCAAAAGAAGTTGTAGTTACGCTACTTGGCATGGGGACATTAGCTTTATTTGCGTTTGGATTTTTTTTCACTTCACTATATACACTATTTACTGGGTATACACTTTTTACTGGGGAAGGTAGCTTTAATTTTGCAAGCGGTAAAATTCTTATTTATATTGCACTCATCATTGGTACACTGGTACTGCACGAACTTATCCATGGCTTATTTATGTCAAAATATGGTGGCAAGCCGAGTTATGGTGCTGGCATTGCGTATTTCATCCTCCCTTATTTATACGCCACCACAACAACTGTTTTTCTACGCAACCAGTACATAGTGATTTCTATTGCGCCGTTACTATTGATCTCCCTGGTAGGGATTGGTTTAATGGCTGCTTTCCCATCGATTGCGCATTGGATATTCATACCGTTTGTACTAAATGCTTCTGGAGCAGTGGGTGATTTGTGGGTGATACGTAACGTACTGAAAGAAATTGGAATAAATATTAGATTTGGAGTACAACGAACAAATATCTTTTTTTTCCATTTATTCCTTCTTTCACCCATATAAATTTATCTATAAATTTCATCATCATCATTATTAGCATAATGGCTAACTATTTATAATTCCAGCAATAAAACGTTCATTGTGTCGCATCACAAAGGCAGGAACGAAGGAACGAACGCAGTCAAATCTATCAGGAGGCACAGTACTTCTGGTGATATCGTATCAGCCGTCATTATAACTCCGAATGCACATGCATCGCGGGCTGATGCCACCTGGATCATTCCTGTCGTAACCAATGTTTTTGTCGATTATCCCACGGCAAATTCAACTCATCTTAGAATGGGCATGCGCTTCATAAACTCCCTGACTGGTTTCGGTGAGAAAAGAAAATTCGAATTCATTAAAGTCTCGACCTTGCTCCGCCTGCTCAAGATTCTTGGTCTTATGGCAGTATTAAGTTATATGATCGTCATTCTTTTTACATGGATGTATGCAAATCATCAGGGTTATGTCTATTTTTCAGCCGGGGAACCTGTATCGCTCATCAAATATCCGGAATGGGCGCTGGGAATACTCGGAATTTTAGTCACAGCCAGCGTACTGCGCAGGGAACTAGACAACTGAACAGGTATTTGGATATATAGTGTCAAAATTATGATTTATTTTAACCGCAGATGAACGCAGATAAACGCAGATTTGTTGTATTGAATTCATCCAAAATAATAAGTTTTCACAAATCTATATGCCATTCACGATCCTTTTAATTTCTACCCTTGGTTTACTGAAATTGATCAAAAGGCATAGTTTCAGCCCTGTTATTCTTAGATAGTTCAAGCATTGGGCAAAATGAACTGTATCTATTTCTTTCACAGCTTTTACTTCAATAATAATTTCATTCTCAACTAAAATATCTGCTATATAGTCGCCAACTAATTCATTTTTATAAAATACTTTTAACGGCGCCTGTGGAAGCGTTTCTAACCCTTTCGATTTAAGTTCAATATTTAGGGCATTTTCATATACTTTCTCAAGGAAACCAACCCCTAGAACATTACTAACTTCAAAAGCGGCACCTATGATCTCCTCAGACAAAGCATTTAATCTGCGTTCATCTGCGGTTTCGTTTCTTTATATCCCATAGCTTTCATAATATATTTAATAATATATATATATATATATTTCTTTTAAATGTTTAGTGTGTGAGTTATAATGTCCCATAATGTTTAGATAATATTTAACTTGCTTTCTATCACTTGCTAATATTTGGTTTTTCTTTATATACATCTAACGGTTTATTGACTTCATAGATTTGGATCCGCCGTCAGTGCGAAAGTCTTATAATAATAAGTGTATATAGGCTAAACTCCCTATCCCGGAGAAAAAAAATGCCAGTCAAACATAAAGAACCACTTATTATTCATCCACGCCCGAGTTCCATAGTGGCTGCATTATACACATTAAGAGACCTTGAAACAGATGTGGTTATACTGCACGGACCTCCAGGATGCAGCTTCAAGCATGCACGGCTCCTTGAAGAGGACGGCATGAGGGTCGTCACAACAGCGCTTGATGAATCCGGCTTCGTTTTCGGAGGGCACGATGCCCTGGTCGAAGTGCTGGAAAAGGTCATCAAACTCTTTAATCCAAAGCGAATAGGTATCGTAGGGACATGCGCTTCCATGATCATAGGCGAAGAACTGCATGAGGCAGTCATGGCAGTACAACCAGATGTTCCTGTCATTGAGGTCGAAGTGCATGCTGGATACAGGGACAATACAAAAGGTGTAATTATCGCTCTTGAATCAGCACTGGCAGCAGGTATCATTGGTGAAACAGAATTCGAACGGCAGAAAGCACTATTGAAGGAAGCCACAATGGTCGAGAAGCGCCACGGCGCCGCAAGTAAAGAATATCTTGCTCCCAGCAGGGGTGACCTGAAATACAAGGTCGCAGAGAGATTGATTGAACTTATAAAACAGGGGAAAAAAGGTCTTAACATCCTTAACGCCAAGAAAGAGACTGCCTTCATGTTCGCAGATATTAACCTTGCAGTGGCACAGGTCGCAGAAAAGCTCGGGTCAGGCTCCAATATTATAAATATGGCGAATCTTGACGAGAACCTTGGATTACCCAAGAACCGCAGGAATGCCAGGGAAATAAATGGCGACCTCAAGATCGCGGGGATGGAAATACATCACATCATCGGAGGACTGGATGAGTATCCAATAGCGGGAAATACTGCAAGCCAGATCATCGGTGAAAAATATCCTGATTACGATTTTGCAGTGATAACAGGCGTACCCCATGCGCTTCCAATGGATAACATAGCGAACATGGAATTATTCTCTATCACCAACGGTCCCAGGCAGGTCGTACCGCTAAAGGAGATGGGGCATAAGCACGTCGTGGTCGAGATAGACCTGCACCCCAAGACGCTTGGAGTGAACCATATCGTTGAATCAGAGTTCGGCGCAACACTGCGGGAGCTGGCAAAAGATGCCTAAACAAATTGCGATATACGGAAAAGGCGGGATCGGGAAATCAAGCACAGCTTCGAATGTCGCCGCCGCATGTGCTGACGAAGGCTACCGCGTCACGATAATCGGCTGCGATCCGAAGAGCGACTCATCCATCACACTGCTGCGCGGCAGGCGCATCCCTACCATCATGGACTTGATGAGAGAGGGCGAGGACATAAAAGAGGAAGACATCGTTTTTTCCGGTTACAAAGGTGTGAAATGCGTGGAGATAGGCGGACCAGAACCTGGCATAGGCTGTGCTGGCAGGGGGATCATCGTGGCAATAAGCCTGCTCAGGAAGATATCAAAAGCCATTGAGGATACTGACCTTGTTATTTATGATGTGCCTGGGGATATCGTGTGCGGAGGATTTGTCGCGCCTGTCAAGAAAGGTCTGGTGAAGGAAGCTTACGTGCTTACCTCTGGCGAATACATGCCCCTTTACGCAGCAAACAACATCTGTAAAGGGCTTTCCCGCCTCGATATGACGCTCAACGGCGTCATCTGCAACTCGCGCGGCGCGCCGAACGAGGAAAAAATAGTCAGCGAATTTGCAAAAGAGATAGGAAGCCAGCTGCTGGCTTTTATCCCGAAGGATGTTCTGGTGCAGACATGCGAAAGGGAAGGTTTTTCTGTTATTGAAAAAGCGCCGGACTCAGGCATTGCAGGCGTTTACAGGAAGCTTGCAAAGGCAATAATGGCAGATAAGGATGCGAAGATCGCTGTGCCGCTTGATGATAAAAGGTTGAGAGAATTGACTAATTTATAAAAAACCGCAGATGAACGCAGATGAACGCAGATATGCCAAAGACAATAACTCTTTTTGAACACCAAGAATGCAAGTATGAAGACTTGAAAGATAAAAACGGAATTCAAAAAGAGCATCGGATTATCTTGAAAAAACTTTATGGGGGTAAAAAGCCCAAAATATTCCATTTTTTTGATGATGCTTTGAAAGCTACAGAACAGGTTGGCATAGTCCGTGTTGGAAATTTTTCAATCGAAATTCTTCCTAAGATTGATTGCACGGGTAAGGTAGATGCCAAAGATACAGAATCCATATATTCGGCGCGAACAAATCTGCTTTTCCTACTGAGATATGCGTTTGAATTAAAACCATACGAAAATGAAATCGCAGCAATGCGTAAAAAGCCTGCCGACTGGTTTGAAATTCTGACTTATCTGTACGCCAAAAACCTGCAAGAAGCGTTAAAACGTGGAATCTTTCGAAATTACATAACTTATGAGGAAAACTTAGGTGTACTTAAAGGAAAATGGCTTATCTCACAGCATATTAAGATTAATCCG
>JAHIHJ010000086.1 GCA_018899795.1 Methanobacteriota archaeon | reverse complement strand
GCTTGAGAAGTTTTTAAAGGATTGGAAAAAGGTTGTTGAATGTGTTGGTGACCATTAGGGCGGACGAATCTGAAACTACCGAATTTAAGACTTCGCTTGCTGAGTGGAGAGATGTTATTGAAACCATCTCTGCATTCTCGAACAAGAATGGGGGAACAATTTTCATTGGTGTGGGGGATAAATGTGAGATAATTGGAACCGATATCGGTAAAAACACCATAGAAGTCCTGGCAAACCAGATCAAGCAGAATATAGATCCGGTGGTGTACCCCTCAATTCATATTGAAAATATGGATGGAAAGCAGGTTATCGTTGTGGATGTTGGCGAGTATGAGCAAAAACCGGTTTTTGCTTTTTCAAGAGCGTTTGTAAGGGTTGGTAAATCAAATCAGAAACTTGGGTCTGATGGGATAAGGAATCTTGCTCTTAATTCGTCAAAGGTTTACTGGGATAGCCGTGCGTGTGCTGGCGCTGGTCTGGAAGATATTGATGAAGCAAAAGTTGAATGGTTTCTGGATGAAAGAAAAAGAACACAAGGAGAAATGTCAGGTTGCTGAGTTTTAGGGTATCCACAAGTTTTCAGAGGGAAGATAAATTCGAGTATCCTATAGATGCATTGAGGGAGGCAATAATAAATGCACTGATTCACAGAAGTTATACTGAACCGGCGGATGTTAGAATGTTTTTGTTCGATACACATGCGGAGATCATAAATCCCGGTACATTTCCAGAGGGGGTGACACCGAAACACCCCGTACATAAACCTGTAAATCCAATTCTCAGTTCTTTCATGTATGATATCGGTTTCATCGAGAAATACGGCTCAGGCATTAAGTTGATGATGAGGTTGTGCAGAAAGTGGGGGAATAAGGAGCCATTTTATGATTTACATCCATTGGAAACAAAAATTATCTTTGAATCAAGTATTAAAGAAACGACATATATTGAGATTGCAGATATCTCAGATAAACTGAATGAAAGGCAGAAAAAAGCATTATACTCTGCACAGAAAAATGGGTTTATAACACGAAAAGAATATATGGAAATTAATTTTGTATCTAATAAAACAGCATATAATGACTTGAAAGACATGACTGAGAAAGGATTAGTCACTATTGCAGGAAAAGGAAGAGGAGTAAAATATATGATACAGAGTAACGATTAGGGTAACGATTAGGGTAACGATTAGGGTAACGATTAGGAAATTGAAATCTTTAATACATCATTGATACCATGAAAACAATAGTAACTGGCGGCGCTGGCTTCTTAGGTTCCCACCTTTGCGACCTGCTCCTGGAAAAAGGTCACGAAGTCATCTGCATAGATAACCTGGTCACTGGCAATACGCGCAATATCGAGCACATTGCGTCTGACAGGTTCACATACCTGAAACATGACATCACAAAACCCATCTATTTTGGAGATAAAATTGATTATATATTCCATCTTGCAAGTCCTGCGTCCCCGATAGATTATCTTGATCTGCCGATCCAGACCCTGAAGGTCGGGGCGCTCGGGACATACAATATGCTGGGTCTTGCCAAGGAAAAAAAAGCCAGATTCCTGCTGGCATCTACCTCGGAGGTTTACGGTGACCCGCTTGTGAATCCTCAGACTGAGGAATACTGGGGTAACGTTAACCCGATAGGACCCCGCGGGGTTTATGATGAGGCAAAGCGCTACGCTGAAGCCATCACCATGGCATACCACAGGTATCATGGAATAGATACAAGGATAGTGAGGATATTTAATACTTACGGAACCAGGATGCGTCTTAACGATGGGCGTGTTGTCCCGAACTTTATCGGGCAGGCGCTGCGAGGGGAAGACCTCACGGTGTATGGGGACGGTTCGCAGACGCGGAGTTTCTGCTATGTGAGCGATGAGGTGGATGGGATTTACAGGCTGATGATGTCGGATTATTCACTTCCTGTGAATATCGGGAACCCTGAGGAACATACCATACTTGAGTTCGCGAAGATAATTTTGAAGATGATCGGAGGCAGGTCCAAGATAGTTTTTAAGGAGCTGCCGGTGGATGATCCGAAGCAGAGGAGACCGGATATCACAAAAGCGCGAGAGCTGCTTGGGTGGGAGCCGGAGGTTGGATTGCTGGAGGGGTTGGAGAGGACTGTGGAGTATTTTGATAAATTGATATGAGGATGCCTTGAACAAAACAGCGCCGTCTCCGACGGTGTTTTGCATGTGCGCCTGCTGCAGCAGGGAGAGGCGCTGCTGTTCGCTTCGCTCACGGAAGGCTGTTTTTGCTGAGCAGAAGAGAGTTTAGTTATAGAAATATTTTGGAATGTTCCAATTTAGGCACTTTTCCGACAATATCAAGGGGGGCGGGAACTACAGCATAAGCATGTTTCAACAGTCCCCGGTGCCCCATAAAAAGCCGATGCTGCCACACAACACAAGAAAACCAAAGAGTTCACAGAGGATACAGAGATAAACAATAACGCTCTGTGCCCTCGGTGCCCTCTGTAGTTGACCATCCGTCCTGTGCCATATATTTATCACTTTATAAATATTAATTATCTGGCGCCAGTGCGAATCCCCACGCAACCTCCATCGCAGAACACCGCAAAGGGCGCAAAGTTCGCTGTATAATTCCACAGTTCTGCGCGCCGACAGGAAGACAAAAAATCCAAATGTGATCCAAAATGGAAATCTCCGGTTT
>JAHIHJ010000085.1 GCA_018899795.1 Methanobacteriota archaeon | reverse complement strand
GAATGGTTGAAATAAGGGCTATTCACCCGCGCGTGGCATTTTGTGCAATTTGCCTGCACATTGGCATGGTTGAAACTGGCTGAAATGTTCTGGTTGAAAAAAGAGGCTGAGCTTTTCAATAAGACAGCATTTAATAATTCTGTTCTTGCTTCAACATAAGCCTGGACGCCCTTTCCTGAATGGCAGTCTATGCAATTTATCTGCGATGTTGTATGCACATCATAGAAGGAACTATTATGGTTTGTTATTTCATGGCAGCCTGTGCAGGTAGCAGGCTCACTGATATAATCAACCGCCATCATCGATGTAATAAAAGCTATAACAAATGCTATTAATGCGAATATGATCGCTTTTTTCATCGCCAGTGCATCCTCAGTTCAGTAAAATTATATGTTACGACTATATATTTTTATAGTATATATCATTTTAGTTAATGTCCAAAGTATTAATGTAATGAAAGTCGTAGATAAAGGCATATAAATGAAGTTATTACCCATAAATCTTGAAGATTTGATACATGCAAGGTCAGTGGAATCTGTCAGGCTTGAATTTAAAAAAACCTGGTCGGAACCTATTTTAGAAAAAGTAATTCAATGTATCTGTGCTTTTGCAAATGATTTTTATAACTTGAACGGCGGGTATATCATTCTGGGTATTGAAGACATCAAAGGACAAGCGGTTCTCCCTCCACATGGATTGGATGATCAAAATTTAGATAAGATACAAAAACAAATCCGAGGTAAGTGTAAGCATATTGATCCAGAGTATCCACCAGTAATGTCACCTGAAATATATCAGGGAAAACAAATTATGGTAATCTGGGTTCCAGGTGGGGAATTGAGACCATATCAAGCTCCTGAAACTTTACAAAAAGGCAGCCCTAAAGCCTACTTTATCCGTCAGGGAAGTGAAACAGTCAAGGCACAGGGAGATAATTTAACACAGCTAATGCAAATGACTGCAAAAGTACCTTTCGATGATAGACGAAACAATACGGCTCCAGTTGATGTCATATCTCCCTCTTTGGTTAGAAAATATCTTGCCGATATCAGAAGTGACCTGGTTGCACCTGAGGTAAATTTACCAGATCGGGATTTGTATCGGTATATGAAGATCGTCTCACCCATGAATAGCCATGAAGCTCCAAGAAATGTAGCTTTACTTTTTTTTACAGAAAATCCGGAACAATATTTCCCAGGAATTCAGATAGAAATTGTTCAATTTGGTGATGATACTGGCGGAGACCTTATAGAAGAAAAAGTATTCAGAGGTCCAATTCACTTTCAATTAAGACAGGCACTTGATTATTTGAATGGTTTCAGCACTTCAATGATTAAGAAAATCCCGGGCAGAGCCGAAGCCCATAAAGCGGTCGCTTTTCCATATGAATCTATGGAAGAGGCTCTGGTAAACGCGGTATATCATAGAAGTTACGAAATTCGCGAACCTATCAAGGTATATTTATATCCTGATCGCATGGAAATAATCAGTTACCCTGGACCGGTTGCAGGCATTGAAATGCATCATTTACAGGCAGGTGAAACAGTTCCACCGGTTCAGAGTCGAAACAGGAGAATTGGAGAGTTCCTTAAAGAACTTGATCTTGCTGAGGGACGCGGTACCGGAATACCAAAAATACGCAGGAAAATGAGAGAAAATGGTTCACCTGAGCCAAAGTTCGAATTTGACACTGGAAAAACTTATTTCCGTGTCATTTTACCTGCACATCCCCAGTATGTTGTAATTCACTCTCTACGTAATAGTGCCCATCTATGGGCGACTGGCGATAGAAAAGGCGCAATGGCGAATCTGGAACAAGCCTTAAAAAATGTCCCGACGTCTGGGGCGATAATCGGTCAACTTATTGAATATAAAGCGAGCCTTGGAGAGGTGACATCCGCAGAACATATGTTCAATGAGAATAAGAACAAACCTGAGCTGATCGATCGCCATCTGCTTTTTCTCGCAATGGCAAGAGCGTATTTAGATAGCCAGAATCCTTCAAAAGCATCACAAATACTTCAGGAGATTCCTTTTCCAACAACAGGCGATGAACTTATCGAACTGGCAATATTGTATAAGAGAGCATGGAAATTTAGAGAAGCACATAAGGTTTTTGCATCAAATTTTGATATAATTCGTGAAGATCAAAAGGCAGTGCATGAATATGCACAAACAAAAAATATACTGGCATCAAAAGAAAAGGACAGGTATGTGCGAAAGCGATTGAATCAGGAAGCGGCTGAACTCTTACGAAGGGCGATACAACTTTCAGACGATAAAGTAAGAACTGCATGGTGTTGGTATGACCTCGCAAGAACTCTGGGTTGGCTCGATTACCCTGAAAGCGATATCCTTAATGCTTATAGTAAAGCTATGGAATTATTGCCTGATGAGATAATATTTAAAGAGAACTATGAGAAGTGGAAAGCAAATCAGGAATGGAGAAAGCCATTAAGTAAAAAGAGTTAGTCAAACATTTAATCCTCATTTTTTGATCTTAGTCTCACCGAGCACTCTTTTCAATATCGGCGCATCCCCGAACACGTCCTCACGCTTGCCTTTCCCATTTAAATAAATCGCCACAAGCGTTATCGTAAGCCCTATCTGAGGATTTTTCATTGTAATACCCATCCCGATGAGCGCCAGCGCGCCTGCCATCATCCCCTTCAGCGCGCCTTTCCTGTATGATACTATCTTTGTGCGGTGATATATGCGTATATCCCGCAGGGTCAGGAACATGATCGAAATGAAACCGAATGCTGCGATATAAAAATATATGATCTCAAATGTCATATCAAACTGGCCCCCCTATCTGTTTTTGTTCGCTTCAGGTATTCCTTTAACATGGCAGGGAAAGACTTTGCGTTCACGAAACGAAGCCCCAACTGCTCAGCCCATTTCTGTATCCCGATATCGCTTGCCACGACAGCGGCGTCAAGTTCTTTTGCGAGCAAAAGCACGTCAATGTCAGGCGCGCTGTCCAGGATGCCATAGCGCAGCGCACCCCTGTATTTATCCCTGAACTTGTTGATTATCTCGCCTATCACGTTGCGCTCTATCTCAGGCTCTATCTCGTGTTTTGATTTTGCCTTTGTGGTGCGGAAAAGACACTCGGTCGCTCCGTCCCATATCGCCTCCTCAGCCACGTCCATCCCTTTATTGATGCGACCGCGCATGAAATCCACATAATCGTAGAATATCTTTGAGGGTATCTTCACTTCATACCTGTCAGGTGTCTTTTTCACAAGCCATGTATCGATCTTCGCAATGGTATCATCACCGCAGCCGTTATTCTTTGCAAAGTCCCTCATTTCATTATATACGGACGGGAAAGGGATGTAGCAGCTTATACCCATATGCAACCGCGCCTCTGCTATAATATCGAGGATGCCCCCCATCGTGACGCAAAGCGTCCCCCCTCCTTCAAGTTCGCGGGTCTGTGAATCCGTGAGGGCGCTGGTATCAAGAACGAATCGCTGGCGTATCATATAATATATTATTGTCTTTATTGATTAAATAAACTTTCTGTCATAGCCCGTTTGATAAGATCGTCCGTATATGGAGGATTTCCTCCTGTCAATACAGAATACCTGATATCGGGTGAATTGTATATATTTGACATCATGTTCCCGGGACCTCCTTTACCGTCAGCGTGGTGGCATGAGGCACAGCTCATCATACCACTCTGTGTCGTCATGGTGGTGCCTATCCTTGCGACGATGGGCTTGCCCGAAGATGAGGCGGCGGTAAAATAAATGCGCTCGCCGTTGGTACTGTAATCAGATGAGCGCACCATGAACACGGATGTATATACCTGGTCAATTACATAATAACCAAGAACCCCTAATGCGATCAAGATCAGAATGAGTTTGAATTTGCTCACTAATCAGAATTAGAGTTCGTACTATAAAAAGATATGAGTATAAAAAGAAAAAGTGGGGCTTATCGCCCCGATGACATGTTTCAGTCTATTCTGTCACAAGGACATTATGATGTCCCATCTTCAAGGCGTTGCTGGCGCTTTTTATTTTAACTCCAATGATCTTCTCATGCGCAAGCTCTGCCGCCTTCTTTCCTGCAAGCAGCATGCCGCCGAAAGTCGGACCCATCCTGGGCGCGCCGTATGTTGACGTTGCGGACATGCCGGCTACTATCAGACCGGGATATATCTCATGCGTAAGTTCAACTGTCTGCTTTTCAGCTTCGTCGACCCAGAGTGAGCCGCAGCCCTTAATTTTTCCATTAATTGTTTTTGGAACACCCATAATATCCCTCTGATCAATTAATCGTTGAACAAGGAATGAATCATGTCCCGTAGCATCGATCACGACTTTTGACCTGATAGCGATCGGGTCCATGCAGGTAATGAACTTGGGCATCTGCTGGACAGGGAACCACTGGATGACAACTCCATCAACATGATCTTCCTTGAGCACAAGGTCTTCCACATTCGTGGAGTTAAGCAGTTTCGCGCCCGCGTCGCATGCGCTTGCCAGCATCTTTGAGACCATCTCGAAAGAATCGCACACATAGAGCCCATCTCCTGCATCCTTGAGCCTCACGCCGCACTCTTCAAGTATCTTGTGCGCCGGAGCCATTACCGTGTTCTTGGGCATGAGAAAGCCTCCCTGCCACATCCCTCCGCCGCCGTAGATATTCCTCTCTATCATCACGGTCTTGTGTCCCAGTTCTGCCGCGTATTTTGCCGCTGTAACGCCGCACGGTCCTGAGCCAACAATGACGATATCTGTGTCAAGAATATTTTCTATAAAATCATCCATGAATTCGTTCATTATCGTTTTTGTAACATGTATCTCGCTTGAGTAGGTCATTATTTCACCCTGTATCATTTGTATGCATAATTTACTACACTTATTTAACTTACTAAATAGGTTATAGCAGTTAAGCCAGTATAACCCATGCCATAGAACGCATAACAATAATAAAAACCTATCCCTTAAGCCATAAACTGCATTAGAACCATGCTCAAGGATTTGCAAAACTGAATGCTGGCATTGAAGAACTGCGGGAAAAGGACAGGCAGCACGAACAAATTGGCAAAAATGCGTATGATGCTGAGCAAAACCGCAGGATTACTAATTCTAGTGAACTACCCAACCCTAAAGGGCTTGGGCGTACCGCTGCATCGGCTCTCTGCTTGAGAGTCCTTGACGGTCTTGAATTCCCGTAGTTCCTACGGTACAGCCTGATCATAATAGTTTATCCATTCCGGTTTTCCCCACGGGAATACATCAAATATTTTTTTTAATCGGTTAAGCTCTGCCTGTCGTTTTATTTCAGCAAGAGAATCGTTATAGAGATATCTGCATGTGGAGAGGGTTCTAATAGAATTGACCTCAGAATTCTTGTTTGGATATGCCCTGAACTGATAGGTTTTTCTCATG
>JAHIHJ010000084.1 GCA_018899795.1 Methanobacteriota archaeon | reverse complement strand
TTTGCTTTTAACCCCGAAAAGAAATACGAATATTTCAACTATCTTGAAAAAGGAAGAGAGTCGGATGTAAGTGATTTTGTCAGCTTTATAATAGATGAACACAAGAATATACTGCCTGAAAGGTAGTACCCCCAGGAAGGTGCAGGGTATATATCAGAATAATTAGGAGAATAAAATATCATTTTTTATTGTTTGAATAGCATGTCACCTGCATATCCTTTTTGCCATCTCTTGAATAATGAATCGAATCGTGTCAATCATCACAGAAGTTTTACATCGTATTATCATGATCAGATTGCCTTAAACTACATTCTTTACGCCATTCCCGTAACAAATCCCCCTATGTTCAGATTTTCAAGTAATAACCATTATATACAGATAACCAATATATAAAATTAAAATAAAATCATAAAAGGGCGTGTTATCATGGAAAAAATAGAAAGTTTGAAAGGTCATGGTCTCTGGACAAAGGTAAAGAATGCAGTTGAACCTGCGGCTGAGAAGATCCTTGGATCAGTTATCCCGGGGTATGATTACCGGGCAAAGAAGAACAGGTTGAACACAGATCAGGCGGTCAGGAACAAGCTGTCCCGAGAACTTGATAAATCGTATAAAACGATGGTGGAGGTCAGCGATCTTGCTTATAAGGATGAAAAAAGGGAAATCGTGGATCATATAAAGGACACGCTGAACGCTATCGACCAGGTAAGGAAGGAGATAGAACATGCAGGCTACGGCATGTCTCCCCTGTTCACACAGGACGGCGTGGAGAACAGGAATATCATACGAATGATAGAATTCGACGCAAAGCTTCTGGACGAACTGGTGATCATAACAGAAGCCACTGGCATAGTATATGATAATGTGCTGGCAGGAAAGACCTCTGACATAGTCCAGCAGATAAGGAACATGAAAAGAAGCGTAGACAGGATAAGGAACCTGTTCTCTGACAGGAACGATTACCTTATGAATCTCGCATAGGAGATGGATATGGAAAAAAAACCTTTGTTTTTCAGGGACGAAGGAGAAATGGGGGATGTCCTTTCGCAGGCAAGAGGCGTTGCGAAGAAAGTGCAGTTAATAAATAAGGATATGGATGCAAGGATCAAAGAAACAGATAACCTGAAAGAACAGGTTGAAGAAGAAAGTTATGGCAGGGTGATCAGGGAAAGCCTTGGCAGGAAAGTTGACAGCGCCAAAAGCGGGATAAGTTCAATTATTTCCAGATGGAAAGATAGCAGGAACCGGGCAGAAAAGGAAAAACAGGAACTTAAGGAGCAGCAGGCGCAAATAAAGGCACAGCTTGAAGAACTTGAAAAGAAGAAGAGTGAGGTCAGCGCACAGCAAAAGGAAAACCTGTCACAGGAGATCCAGAATATATCCAATCTGGATCAGATGGTAACTGAAAAAATCAACCATCTGGAAAATACGCGACAGGCGATCGATAACATTTTGAACGAAAACCAGGAGACCATTCGTGAAAAATTGCTGACCAATGAAGAAGTTGAGTTTATAAAACTTAAATATTTCAGCCTGATAAGGTCAAGACTGGCGGCAAGAGGCGTAATAAGCCCTGTCACCAGGAATTCCTATAATGAAAAGGACTGGAAAATAACATTGATGGAGAACGAGATAGTGGCAAAAACCCGTACAGGTATTATCAAGAGCCATGATGATGTTTATTTTGACATAATCTTTTCAGCCCCGATGGACATCGAAGGATATGTCTATAAACAGAAGGGGATGGAGATCACTGACATGATCAAGAAATTCATCAATTCAAAAAATAACATGGGATCATACAATGTACTGGCTTTAGGTTGCCCCACGGGCTGGAACGATGAAATAAAAAGCAATATAGAGACAATAAATGATACCAATACAAGCATCTATCTCATTGACCTTGCGGAAAAAAAGATGTTTTTCAACAGGAATGATGAAAAAACTATGAATACTGCCGAGTGGTTCGCTCCGCTCACCCTTGATGATGAGGTCAATGAGGTCGTTGAAAAGTTACAGAACGATATAAAGAATGGAGAGATCCAGTTCAGGGCTGATAAGGTCATGGAGAAATATCAGGTTCCAAGAAAGATAGTAATATCTGCGTTCCATAAGATTGCGGAATCAAAGAGCGCAGAATTAATAGATAAAAGCGAAGGTGCGAAGGATATAATATTATTGACGAGGTGAAATATATGTTCGGAATTGGTAAGATAAAATGCAGTAAGTGCGGAATTGAAAATGATAAGAACGACAGGTTCTGCTGCGCGTGCGGTTCTAATCTAACTGGTGCGGTCTGCAGCGGATGCGGCGCAAAGATAGGACCCGGGGATAAATTCTGTCCTGAATGCGGCAGCTCGATAAAACCGGCAGCCAGCGATCTGCGAAGCAAGGCAACTCCAGCCCAGCCGCTGGAAGAATCTATAAAGATGTGGACAAGACAGCCTGCGGATTTTGCGCGTCGGTTCGAACTTGAGGACATAAAAGGCACGTTCAGGAAACATATTACGATAGAGCAGGGAACAAAAGCCATCTTCCTGCAGGGTGGTAAGTTCCTTGGAGAACTGCTTCCGGGTAATTATGACGCCGGAGGCTTGTTGAAGAGGATAGGGGATCTGAATATATCAGAGAAAGCTACTGTGATAGTCCTTGATGGTTCTGACACGCGCCTGAATTTCAAGATTGGAAGCCTTCGGACAAAAGAATCTTTTGACTCAGGCGTAAGAGGTACCATTACCCTTAATGTGGAGAACCCGATACTGTTCTTCACCAATTTGATGAAGAGCAGGGATTACATTTCACTGGGAGACCTTAACGAGTTCCTCAA
>JAHIHJ010000010.1 GCA_018899795.1 Methanobacteriota archaeon | reverse complement strand
GCGCCCCCATACTTCCCCCTCCTACCACAATTACGCCTCCCCTTATCGCCTCGATGATCTCGCGATGAGCCACTGCGGCGCTATCAAAAAAGATCCCGTCGATTATGCCAATTATGTCAGGCGGGTTCCTCATGAGCTTTCTTATGTCATTCCTCTTCACTGGCGGGCGGTAGTCTGCATTCAGTATCTTCTTCGCATCGTGATGATTGATGCTCGTGCCGGTATAAACAACGACTTTCATAAAGCTGCGCCTCGCTTTATGAGAGATAAGGTATGCGAAGCATACCTTTCGTTTGATAAAACTTTCCTAAAGTTTTTCATTTATTGACTCTCTTCTTCCTTTTCCTGATGCGCTCTCCCCTTCTCTCGCGGTCAATGGTATATTGCTCGAACATAGGGATTATCGCCCTGATCACCGGGACCTCCACGCCCCTTGAGAGATCGACGATTATTGCAGCGTCGGCTATTCCGTCAAGCTTATCGAGAACTGTGCTTATATTAGCGGCTGGTGTATCGCTTGAATCATCCTTGAGGTCGCCCATATTCACGGTATCAAGGTCCTCATACCAGTACTTGTTCAGCTTTTTCATGTGGTCGTAACCAAAGGTTCTCACTACCTGTTCCCTGTCAGTGTCCTCACGCGCCCCGTGTATCTGGACAACGCGGCTCTGCGCAGCCTCTGTAAGAGCCCTTGTCACTGCTATCTCAGGCGAGAGGTGAGAGCCTGCACCCATTACAAGAAGAGCCGGGTCCTTAAGAACAGTATCATCAAGCGCTACTACGACCGTTGGTATATCCACATCCGAGTCAAGAAGCCAGACCTTTACTTTGATCCCTGCATCTTCTATCTTCTTTTTTAATAAATAGTTCATTCCGTCGCTCTCTGAAAGCGCTATCTCCCTGCCCGGATTTCTTGTATACTCGCCGATACTGAGCGCGTCCCGTTCTATTACTTCAAGCAATCCGTGAAGCACGGCTTCCTCGATAGTATTTCCTGAAGCAAGACCATTAGTGTTGCTGCGGAAAAGTTTAGTCCCGCTACGTGAATTGTATGGATGGAAGACCGCATTGGCAGGGACGAATACCTCTATATCGTCCATAATATCGTGCCCCATCACCCATTCAAGGCTTGTGAACTCAGTGAGGGGTTGAGGCATTAGCAATGCATCCGGGTATAAAGCAGGATAGCTCTCGCTCAGGGATTCGTAGGTATCCACAACTCTTTCAGAGTTAAGCTGGACTCCGGGCAGGTTTATGCTGACCTCAGGCTGCTCTGCAAGACAGCGTTCGAAACTTTCCATGATCGCAGATATCCTGGCATTGGTATCTGTTACTCCTTTTCCTGAATATATTGAAATGGCGCCATCTGCGGCGCTCGGTCTTATGGCTGAGAATACAGGAATGCCAACGCGGTCAAGGTCTGTGATGTTGGCTATTCGCGTTACGCCTATCACGGGAAGGAGTTTTGTGGTTCTTTCCAGGGTAGCTTCGGGAGACAGCACCCGCTGCGTGCCTTCAAGATACTTGATATCAGGGTCTAGCTCTATTTTGCTCATCTTTTTGCAATCTTATTGGATAAGGGTAAGTTCACAAGTCCATGCTAATTTATAGGTCATTTTGTATTTTATTTTATCAGCCCTATATAACTGATATGTAAATCCTCTTTATTGATTTAATGCTTTTAATCTTTATGCTGGCAGGTTGGATATGAAGGTCAATTCTGAATATCAGTGAGAATCCATTGATCAATACTTATGGGTCATCCTGAGTGGTATGAAGGTAAGTAACACATGATAATTTCGATAGTTCTTAATATTGTCATTACATTGGTGATGGCATTATGGAACCAACTGATTATATTAATCCGGCAATTATAGGAATAATACTCGCTTTATTGACAAATATTTTTTATTTTGAGTATCGATTTAATAAAGAAAAAAAGTCGGATTTCATAAAAAAGCAAATAGATGAATTACTACTTCCATTATTTATTGAAATGAAATCTATTGAAAACAAAATGCAGTTTAATGAAGACTTTCAAGGTTATCTTGATGGTATGGATATAGGTGAGTTTTACAATACAATAGCAGAAGAAGATAAAAATATTTGGAACATAGCGAAAACAAAGTTAAATCTTGCAACCCCCACATTATCCAAACTTCTATTGGACTTTAATAATTATCAATATCGAAATGATGAAGGTTCGTTTAAGCATGTAGAACCGGGTATTGTTGGAAAAAATTTTGAAAAACTTCAACATGAAGTTTTTAATGAATATGAACAGAAAGTTAAAGAATATCAAAATATGAAGCCATGGTGGCATTTCTGGGAGTTCTGAAATCATAAGGAAAGGTAACGCCTTGGTTGATTCCGATCTTTTCCACTTTTCAACGTGTAAACACAAGCACCACCTCACAAAGTCCTTTCTATGCTGTTTAATAAAAATGATAAAATAGGTTTAACGCTATTGAATTTAAGAATGCTGATAAATTATAAAAATGGCATAGTCGCAAGGTATAGAAATATCGGGAAACAGTATAAGGATGCGGCGCAATTGCGTGCATGCAGGAATTACTATGTTCAGCTTTTGAAAAATTTAGCCGCAGATGAACGCAGATGAACGCAAATTAAATGCTATGGTTTTTGAAAAACAATTGCACTGGCTATCCTCTAAAATAATAACACAAAAACTATAAAATCCCAGGCGCCGATATGTTGACGAAGCAACCATATGAGAAACTAAGAAACAGGTAGGGCGCTAAAACCCACGAACCAATAAGAAGCGATGGATTTGATGCTACAAATCTGCGTTCATCTGCGTTTATCTGCGGTTTATTTTCTTCATACCCCATAGCAATCAACAGAATCTTTTTCCATAGCTACCAATGTATTTTCTTCAGGAAACACAAATCTTCATTTTTCAGAAGTTTGGCGGAATACTATTGATCAATTTATCTCGATTATTTGTTGCTAATTGACACTTGACAGGACACTACATAGAGAGAGCGATAAAATGTGAACTCAGAATAAGAAGTACGAATTTGATGTACTATAATAAGAGTTATATATCTTGCGATGAAGTATATTATCCAGAAGTTTATATTTAAAACGAAGGGAAAAGAGGAAAATATATGACAGATGATTCAAGAATTTCTGAACTTGCAAAGTTAGCAAAGCCAACTGTAAAAGTTATCGGTCTTGGCGGAGCAGGCTGCAATATAGTATCATGGATCGCACAGAAAGGCGTTGACGGGATAAAGACTATATCTGCCGACACTGACGCTGTCCATCTGATGACAGCAAAGAGCGATGTGAGGATACTGATGGGCGAGAAAGCCTACATGGGACGCGGATGCGGCGGGTATCCTGAACGGGGTTCTGAGGCGGCAAGAGAGGCTCTGGGCGAAATAAAACAGGAACTTGCAGGCTCGAACCTTGTGTTCATTATTGCTGGGCTGGGCGGCGGTTCAGGCAGCGGTGCTGCGCCGATCGTGGCAGAGGCTGCACGTGAGAGCGGAGCCCTTACTGTTGGATGCGTGACCATTCCGTTCGGTTCAGAAGTCGTAAGACGGAAAAAGGCGATATCAGGTATTAAAGCGCTCAGCAATAAATGCGATTCAGTGGTGGTTATCGATAACTCCAAGCTCAGGACATCTTCAGGCGAGATGCCGCTTAAAGAAGGTTTTGCGGTCGTGAACGCGCTTGTGGGCTCATTTATCAAGAACCTGACCGAGACCATTATCAATCCGAGCCTGGTGAATATTGTCTATTCAGACATGCGTTCGATCATGGAAAGGGGCGGGATATCTGCCATAGGCATTGGTGAAGCAGAGGGAGCTGATCGAATAGAAAAAGCAGTTGAGCAGGCGCTTACAACACAGCTTCTTGAAGTAACGGATATTTCTGCTGCGTACGGCGTTCTGATCCACATTATGGGCGGAGAAGACCTGACGCTTGGTGAGGTCGCGCATGCCGGGGAACTGATGCTCAAGAAAGCTCCCAACACCGGACGTATCATCTGGGGCGCCAGGGTGGATGAGGCGCTGGCAGGGCATGTCAGGGTGACCGCTGTGCTGACAGGAGTGTCGAATATGGATAATCTGAAGTAGTTGAGCCAAAGTCAAACTTAACAAGATAGCTTAAAAGTCTAAAATTAAAGAAAAAAATGAAAAAATCAATTTGAACTATTTTTTCTTGGGCACAGGCTTTGGATTTTCCTTGGGTTTCTTTTTCTCCTTATTCGACATGAGCTTGTTCGCCTCCTGACACTTTAAGGTCATGAATATTATGTTTGTAATGATATGAACCTTTCTGTAACAGCGTTGATACTACGGTGGTTGTCAGAGCTACAGCCAGTAGGAGGCATTTCACATTCGGTTGGGGCGAGCGGATAAAATAATTGCTAAAGATGCTGAAAAAGAGAACGCAATAGTTCTTACCAGCGATAAGGATTTTTATAGCATTAATCCGGATGTGTCTGTTATAACTTATCGGTATTATCCACCCAAAGAGAACGAGATAATTGAAATTAATGTTGTTGGGGAGAAGCGAGGCGATGGAGTAGGATATTATAAGAATTATACAATATTTATTGCTTGCGAAAAGGTGGGTAGTAAAGTTACTGTGGAAATAGAAGAGGTATTTTCAAATAAGCGGGTTGCAAAGGGTAAGGTTATAGGTTAGATGATATTTGATTAAAAGTATAAAAGGCATTTTCAATTATTTTTCAAATAATCTATGAAATTATTTGCCGATTTGCGTGCTCTATCTTGATAAGTTATCATATTTCCCTTACGTATTCTTAATAAAATAGAGTCATAGCTAGGTCCTTTAAACAAATCTTCATAATTCGTATAGATATCTCTTGCTTTAGGCAGTTTTTCTCCCAATAATGTTTTTGAAATTGCATATAATAATCTAAAATAGTCATCTATCATCAAAAAAGTTTTATCCTTAAATTCATTTAATTCATCAGAACTGTTATTATACCACCATTTTTCACATTTTTCAACAAATCTTTTTTCAAGACTCTCGCTACACGAAAAATGCTCTATTAATTCATTTGCTATTAAGGCAGAAATAATCCACCTTGCAGGAGATTTAAAATCTTTTTGTTGATTAATGAGTTTATCTTTAATACCTTTCCATTTTGATTTTGACTCATATGATTGCCAAACCATTTGAGCAAGCCAAAATGCATATTTACATCGACTATGAGTTGGGTCTTGTACCTCTGGAAAAATCTCATTAAAATGATTTCCAAAAAGGTCATTAGTTCCATGCGTACATATAACCGGATTTTGTCTTATAACCGCTGCAATACATTGTGCCAAATATTCAGCATCAATCCACATGAATTTGCCTTTAGCATCGGGTTCCTCCCTAAGTAATGTTTGTTTTTCTCCCTGTTTCCTTAATAAATAGTATCTTTTTTCTGAACCATAGAGTCTGTCTGCAGAAAGTCTATGGTGCAATGTGACCAAAAGATGATTATTTGACCTTAAATCTCTATTATCTACTGGATTTTGAGAATTTCTTGAGCGGGCAATTTCTCCTGCAATTAGAGGCGCATTTTTAGTCAATTCGATTACCGTAACTAATACATCTGCATTCGGATTTGCACCTTCATTTTCATTAAAAAATCTATTTACATTCATAACAGTTTGACATCCATTACTAATGGATGCTCTCTCCAAAAAAAGAGAATCATTCTCAGGTGTTACTTTATTGCATTGAATAGTTATACCATTGTTACAAATTAGAAAATGATCGGGTTGATTTTTTATAGTTTCTATCATTGCTGAAGCAATTTCTTTGCTTCTTCTTTTTGTTGTAAGATAACTTCTGACATTAGAGGCAAATAACGCCTTTAATTTTTTGTTCTTCTCATGAAAGTCAACTATTTTATGTATTTCTATTAGATTTACGTTGATAACATAGATTGAGCCAAAGTCATATGGTATATGGAGAGATTTATTTTTAAAATTAATTTTAAATGAGCACATTCCAGTTTGACCATCTAAAAATTCCTCTCCCCTTTCAATTAATGTTTCATTTGTAAAAAATTCTAATCCAGATATTCCACTACCTTTTCTGATTTTTTCTATTTGTGAATCGTTAAAATGTTTTGGAGTAATATATAAATATCTTATTGAATATTTATCGTTTGCATTCAATTTCTTAGCCTGTCTCCATAAAGGTTTTGCAGCATCATGCAATCTTTCCGGTAAATTTGATGACTCCAAATAATTTAAAAATTCATTGAATGTTTCAGTCGCTTTCTTTTGATCTGCAGGATTTTTAGACCAGACTTTTGTATCATACTCAATTTGACAAACTAATATTTGGTGGTTGTTTTTATCGACCCATATAACATCCACACCGCAATCATTGGTATCGTCCAAAACATGTTTATTAGCTTCTTCAT
>JAHIHJ010000083.1 GCA_018899795.1 Methanobacteriota archaeon | reverse complement strand
GTTTTTGAAAAATAGTAACACCAAAACCATAGAATCCCACGCGCCGAATCGTTCCCGAAGCAAACACATATGGGAAACTTAAATACAGGAAGAACGCTAAATCCTACGAACCGATAAGATGCGCTGGATTTTATGCTACAAATCTGCGTTCATCTGCGTTTATCTGCGGTTCGTTTTCTTTAGACCCCATAGCAATCAACAGAATCCATATCAATTTATCTCGATTATTTGTTGCTAATTGACACTTGACAGGACACTAGTGGTTCAGAAGAATTAGAAACTTCTCCGCTCCTCGACCCCGCTGCGCTCTCGCCTTCGGCTCGGGTCGGCTAACAGGGGGATATAGCCTTAGACAGCCTGACATAGAAAACGATCAATCCAGACTCTTCACCTCTATATCCTTTGCCAGCCTGGGTATCACATTGTGAAATGCCCCTATAAAAAGCACCCCGGTTTCATCATCTTTCAGGGAAATATCAATCGCCTTTGCAATATAAGCATCCCGCTCCTGCATCAGTTCATCTTTTATCTGTTCATATCTGCGTGCTGCATCTGCTTTCTCTTCCGGCGTCTTTGCAGTTATAAGGGCTTTGATATGCTCATATTCTTTCCTGAGGAGTTCCGGACTCTCGGTTGCCTCGATTACAGCCCCTCTTTCGATCAATTTCCTTACTATCCGGTAGTTCTTGCTTCCTTTATCCGCCGTTTCCCTGACAATCCTCAATCCTAACTCGCCGCCGCAAGGAAGACCGTCCTGGTATATTCTTGTCTTACTGTAATCCAGACCGAGTCCATCTATCTCTTTCTCCAGGTCATCCCAGAATTTTTCTATTTTTCTCTGGTTCTCAAGCCATTTTTCCCTGCCTATCTTTGCCATACCCTCTTTTACAAGCCCTTCACCCATCGAACCCATATCAGTGGAGGTATGGACAATCTTAATTAAAATTAGCCTTCTCATCTAACTCTCTGCCTTTGGAATCTCGTGCATTTTCTCATAAGTAGTTATAGCCTCTTCAAAATGCTTTTGATGTATCTTGAAATCTGGTTTTTCAATATCTCCTTCGTTATCGATATATTCTTTAATTGCAAGCATGGCAGCTTCCCTGCAGATATATGATACATCAGCGCCGGTTAAACCCACCATCAGCATTGTTAATGATTTTTCATCTATATCAGGACTGAGGGGTTTTTGCCTGGTGTGGACTTTGAATATCTGGTGCAATTCATTTTTCCCAGGATGCAACACTTCTATTATCAAGTCAAACCTTCCAGGACGCAGGAGGGCGGGATCTATCATATCTAAGCGGTTTGTGGCAGCCAGAACTGTAACTCCCTTGAGTTCTTCTATGCCGTCCATTTCAGTTAAAATCTGACTGACCGTGCGCTCAGTTACCTGAGTATCCGCTCCCCTTCCGCGTCTTGGCGCTATTGCATCCATTTCATCAAAAAAAATTACACAGGGTGCTGCTTGCCTTGCTTTCTTAAATATCTCCCGGATTCCGCTCTCCGATTCGCCCACCCATTTGGATAACAGTTCAGGCCCTTTTATCGATATAAAATTGGCATTGCTCTCGCTTGCCACTGCCTTGGCTATCATGGTCTTGCCTGTACCCGGAGGCCCGTACATCAGTATTCCCCTGGGTGGTTTGATGCTGGTATATTTGAAAAGAGAGGCATATTTGAGCGGCCATTCGATCGCCTTTATGAGCTCCTTTTTAACATGTTCCAGTCCTCCGACATCATCCCACGATACATTGGGCGTCTCCACAAAAACCTCTCTGATGGTGGATGGAATGATCTCCGAAAGCGCTTCCATAAAATCATCCATTGATACCTTCATATCCAAAATTATCTCCGGGGATATGTGCTCTAATTCGAGGTCTATTCCAGGCATTATTTTGCGTATGGCGCTCATTGCCGCTTCCCTGCACAGGGCTGCCATATCTGCGCCAACGTAACCATGCGTAACATCGGCAAGATGTGGAATATCAACGTTTTCCTCCAGGGGCATCCCTCGTGTATGGATATTCAATATCTCAAGCCTGGCGTTTTTATCTGGAATACTTATGCTGATCTCACGGTCAAACCTTCCGGGTCTTCGGAGTGCGGGATCAAGGGCGTTTGGAATATTCGTAGCTCCAATGACCACTACCTGACCTCTTGATTTGAGACCGTCCATCAATGCCAGTAACTGTCCCACCACCCTCTTTTCAACATCTCCCAGAATTTTCTCTCGCTTGGGCGCTATAACGTCTATCTCATCAATAAAAAGTATGCTCGGAGCATTTGCACTTGCCTCTTCAAAGACTTCCCGCAGTTTCCCTTCGCTTTCCCCATAGAACTTATGCATGATTTCAGGGCCGTTCACATGCATGAAGAAAGCTGAGGTTTCATTTGCCACTGCTCTGGCTATCAGGGTCTTCCCTGTGCCCGGGGGACCGTAGAGCAATATTCCCTTTGGCGGGTCTATACCGAGCCGTTCAAACAGCTCAGGATATTTCAGGGGAAGCTCTATCATCTCTCTTATTTTCCTGATCTCTTTACCCAGACCACCGACGTCCTCATACGAAATCTTATTTCCTTGCTTTACCGCTTCTTCTGCTTTTTTAAACTGGATACTGGTTTTAGGATGCACAATAACAGCGCCCTGAGGACGTGTATCGATAACTGTATATTCCTGATAGCGCGTTCCAAAAAATACGATCCGCACGACATCGCCTTTTACAACCGGCAGGCCTCCCAGTAATTTACCTATATACCTGGTATCCCTGCGACTTGCTTTATTGGATGAAAGTACAATAACCGATGCGGATTGAGCATTTGTTTTCCTTACCTTTACTTTTTCATCCACAGCCACCTCTGCATTTCCCCTTACGATGCCGTCGATCTGAATTATGCTCTTGCTCCGGTCGCCTGAAAACGTGGGCATAAGTTTGGCAACGGTTGTTCTTTTACCGACGATCTCAACTATATCCCCTACCTCGGCTCCAAGCAGTTTCATATCATCTGGATCAATCCGTGCCAGTCCCCTTCCCACGTCTTTCGAGAAGGCTTCTGCAACCTTTAATGTTAAATTTCTTGATATTTCTGTGGACATGTGTATTGCTTTGGTTATATACAATGGTATCAATATACTGCACACTTAATAAACTTTATGAAGAAAAGGTCAATAGTTTCAGTTCGCTGCCATAACCCTACACTAACCGGCGCCTGTTCTTATTTTGTAATGATTACGGATGAAATTCGAAACAATGACATCATAATGTCATAACTTTTAAATATCTATGACATCATAATGTAATTCATGCAAATAGAAGACCTTGAAAGATTCAATCCCTGGTGGAAAACAGGGCACGTAAAGAAAGGCTGGCTCAGGGAATACAGAAGAAAAACCTATTTCGATATAGCAAAATACCTGGACAGGAGACAAATAATTCTGATATGGGGTTTAAGGAGAGTTGGAAAATCAACCCTGATGTTCCAGATAATTTCAGACCTCCTGAAAAAGACCATTCCAAAGAACGTGCTTTATTTCTCTTTCGATGAAATAGCCTTTGACCTGAAAGATGTCCTTGAGAGTTATCAGAAGCTCATCCTGAACAGGACATTTGATGAAATGAGAGAACCCGTTTATGTATTCCTTGATGAGATACAAAAAATCCCGGACTGGGAGAACGGGCTCAAAACATACTATGACCTGTATCCGAACATCAAATTTTTTGCTTCAGGTTCAGCTTCAGTCTCATTACGAAAAAATTCCAGGGAAAGCCTTGCAGGGAGGATACTGGATTTCCTGTTAAAGCCGCTCTCATTTGAAGAATTCCTTGAAATGAACGGCAGGGACGTAAAGAAAATAAAAGAGGATCCTGATATCTGGAAGCGCGAGATGCTCCCGTTATTTCACAGATATCTAAAATATGGCATGTTCCCCGAACTTGCTAATGAAGATGATGAGGAATTCGCACGAAAGTATATCCTGAATAATATTATTGAAAGAATAATATACAAAGACCTGCCTGAAGAGTTCGAGATCAAAGACGTGGAGCTCCTTAAAAACCTGATATATTTGCTTGGAAAAAATCCCGGTATGATCGTGAATTACAGGGAAATTTCCAAGAATCTCGGAAAAGACCAGAGGACTATTGCGAATTACTTTGAATATCTGGAATTCGGACTGCTGATCAGATTCGTTTTCAACTATCGTGGAAGCCCAATGGCAAGCCTCAGGAAGCTCAAAAAAGTGTATTTGTCTACACCTAATATCGCATTTGCCTTCGATCAGGACATGAACCGGGTACTTCCATTTCTACTGGAAAACATTATCGCCTCTGAAACTGATGCAAAATTCTTTTACAGGAACGGTTTTGAGATAGACTTCGTATATCCTGAAAATAATGAACTGATAGCAATAGAGGTCAAAAAGATAGAAAAAGATATCAAACAGATAAAAAAATTCAAAGAGGAATTCAAAGGCAGGGTTAAGAAGACAATGATAATTGATATTGAAAAAGAAGGAACCGTTGAAGATGTTGAGATAATCCCTGCATGGAAATTCCTCCTCTTCTTTGGCAAAAACAAATGAAAGGGGGCATTTCGGAAACATCGGAGGGGATGGATGCGATGCCGATTGCCCCATGATGTAATGGGTTCTCTTTATTAATAAATATTTTCATCATGTTAACATAGTTTTAAATGATTATGCATTATATGGGCTTTTATGAATGTCATAAGATTACAGAATTCCCCTTATGATGGGAACGCGTACCTGGTTGACGGGCGCATACTTGTGGACGTGGGTATGGACGCGAACGCTATCATCTCCCAGCTTGAAAAGATCATAAAACGGGGAGACCTGGAGACCATAATACTCACCCATTGCCACTACGATCATTCAGGCGGGGCTGCGCAGGTCGCGGCAGCATATGGTGCAAAGATCGCCATTCACAGGGATGATGCACCCCTTCTTAACAATCCCCGTGGAAGCGCGTCCGAGCTATTTGGCGTTAGGGCGCCTTCCATCGTTCCTGATATCCTTCTTTCCGGAGGCGAAACATTCGGGGAACTTGAGGTCATTCACACACCCGGGCACACTCCGGGCGGCATATGCCTGTATGGCGCGCGCGCAAAGGTATTGTTCTCCGGGGACACTGTTTTCCCGGACGGGAGCTTCGGGCGCACTGACCTTGCAGGCGGGAATTCGCAAAAACTTATCGAGTCCATAAAAAGGCTCACAACCCTTGATGTGGGCATTATGTATCCGGGGCATGAGGATATTGTGAGAGAAGATGCGAACGGGCAGATAAAACTGTCATTGATCATAGCTAGTCAGTATAGTTGAGAACTGAATGTTTTGAACTTATCTTTGCGTCCTTTGCGCCCTCTGCGGTGAATAGAATCAAACACCGCAAAGCACGCAAAGAGC
>JAHIHJ010000082.1 GCA_018899795.1 Methanobacteriota archaeon | reverse complement strand
TGCCAGATGTTCAATAGTGATCCCTTTCTCCTCAAGCAGGGATAATATCTGTCTGCGCTGTTCACCGTCGCTCCATTTCGAGCGCAGGTCTGCAGAAGATGTGTACATGCTTCTCACCTGCTTCAGGGTATAATCAGTGAATTTTATAGGTGAAAGTCTCTTCCCATCAGAATCAAGTTCATACACCACATCCGCAACGATCTCAACTAAACCGCCACTCACATAATATTTTTTCGGAACTCCTTCAGAATCGTCCGATAATTTTGGAGGTTCGCGTGAGGAAGCGCCGGACTCTTTCTGTGTTTCCTTTTCATGAAGCTCCTCATACTTTCCTTCAATCGAATTTCCCTCTTCATCGATCTCTTCCTCTGTAATCAGCGCAGGTTCACCGTCAAAATCAGGGTCAGCGAACATTCGTGTTGCGCTTCCCGTATAATCAAGAATTGTGAAAAAGAGCTTTCCGTAATCTTCTCTGACGCGCGTTCCCCTTCCGATGATCTGCTTGAAATCCACCATCGAGTTAATGACCTTGAATAGCACGATGTTCTTACATGTCTGGGCGTCAACTCCCGTGGTGAGAAGCTGCGATGTGGTCAATATCACAGGAGTTCTGGTCTCTAATTCAAGGAACCTGTCAAGATGCCCTCTTCCGATATCTCCTTCATCAGAAACCACCCTGCAAACATAATCAGGATATTGCTGCACAAGGTCAAGATTCCAGTTATTAAGAGCCTTACGCATATCCTCTGCATGTTCCTGGTCAACGCAGAAAACAATGGTCTTTGCGAATCTGTCTGTCTTCATTAAATAATCAGAGAGATGTTTAGCCACAGCTTCTGTCCTGGATTTAAACGAAATGATCCGCTCAAAATCACCTGTTCCGTACACACCATCCGGGATTTCCCTGCCATGCTTATCTTTTTCTCCTTTCGTTGGCCGCCAGCCCGTCGCATCAACGCTTGAAACGACCCTGTGAACCCGGTACGGCGCCAGGAAACCATCATCGATGCCCTGTTTCAGACTGTAAGTGTAAATCGGGTTCCCGAAATACCGATAGGTATCCCTGTTATCCTTTCTAAGAGGCGTCGCGGTCATCCCTATCTGGAATGCCGGTTCAAAGTATTCAAGAATTTCACGCCAGTTGCTTTCATCCTTTGCGCTTCCCCTGTGACACTCATCGACAACGATAAGGTCGAAAAAATCTCTGGGATATTGTTTATAAAGACCTGGTCTTCGCTCATCTTTTGCGATAGCCTGATAGGTTGAAAAATATACCTCCCTGCTCTTGATGGCTTCACCCTCTATCTTTATCCTGGCATCACCCATGGATGCGAATGTTTTGTCCTTCGGGTCGTCAACAAGGATATTTCTGTCAGCCAGATAAAGCACTTTCGGGCGTCTATGCTCACCTGTTCTGTTCCAGCGCGTGTTCCACAGCTTCCAGATTATCTGGTACGAGATGAATGTCTTGCCTGTGCCTGTAGCAAGCGTCAGAAGTACTCTCTTTTTACCCTGCAGGATAGACTTGATGGTACGATTGATGGCAATTTCCTGATAATACCGGGGGATCTTTCCAGGAATGGTATTGCATGGCGAAAGAAGTCTTTCTGCAATTTCAGGTTTAATCCCTTCTGATTGGCTGAATCTAGCCCAGAGTTCATCCGGCGTTGGGAAATTTTCCAGGTCTGTGTCTTTCCCGGTGATAAAATCATGTTCAACGATACCTTTGCCGTTCGTGGAATATGCAAATTTAAGGCCAAGGATTTCAGCGTATTCCTTTGCCTGTTGAAGTCCGTCACCCGCATTCTTATAAGCAGATTTTGCCTCAACAACTGCTATGGAAAAGTCTCTTCTATATTTCAATAAGAAGTCAGATCTTTTCTGTTTCTTCCTTATGTATTTCTCTCCAGTAACTACGATCCTGCCATCGGTGAAGGTTTTCTGTTCGCTGATCTGGTCATCGTTCCAGCCTGACGAGTAAAGTTTCGGTACAACGTATTTTCGACAGGTATCGGCTTCGGTTATCATTTGATTTTCCTTGTAAATTTTTCAAATTATTATCTGCATTATTCAGTAACAACGTCTGTGTTATTATACCATTCTATTTATTTAAATCTTTACAAATCGGTTGTATCAGTTGAATCCATATATATTGAAATTTCTTTTTCTGTGAGAGGCGCCGATGGATTAAATCTGCGTCCATCCGCGTGCTGCATTTTTTTGATTCTAACACTAAACCATTTCACATTCCCCAAAATCAATAAACTATATATTGCAATCATTCATATTCTGGTCAAGGTGATATGATGCAGGCAGAGGTTTCAACGATGTTCGGTTTGAATGTTTACACTGAGAGAGGGATATATATCGGCAAAGTTAATGATGTCGTACTTGAAGTGGCTGAGAAAAAAGTGTCAGGGCTCGCGGTATCGCGATTGAACCCGGAGATGTTCGATACTGCAAAAGCCGGGGTCGTTATCCCTTACAGATGGGTGACTGCGGTGGGCGATGTCGTTATTATAAGGCATGTAAAAGACCAGTTCAAGAAGCCGGAAGAGATCCCCGAAGAGTATAATATTTCGAACGAGGAAGAACAATAGACCGTGAATGATGATTTTTCAGATAATGAGATGAAAGAAAGGGAGATATACTCTGACCTTCGGGTCTTCCCTCCCTTCGCGGTCAGGATAGATGGAAGGGGCTTTCGTCGCGCTCTTTCGGAGTTCAAAAAACCTTACGATGAAAGATTCGCCAGAGCCATGGCGAATTGCGTGGAAAGTTTCTTCAGGGACAGCGGTCTAAACCCACTGCTCGCCTTCACGTTCTCAGATGAGATCACTCTCTTTTTTCTCGAAATACCGTACAATAACAGGATAGAGAAGATCGATTCGATAATCCCGAGCTTCTTCTCATCCGAGCTTACGATCCTTCTGGCGCTGGAAAAACCCGTATCCTTCGATTCACGCGTCATACCGCTTGGAAAAGAAGACATCTACAGGTACCTCTTATGGAGACAGGCTGAGACCTGGAGGAACCATGTAAGCTCTTACGGGTATTATACGCTGCGCAAAACCGGTCTTTCAGAGAATGAAGCTGCCGTGCAGCTTAAGAATATGAACGCGAGCGCAATTCATGAACTTGTGTTCAAGCACGGCATCAACCTTGCAGAGACACCCGCATGGCAGAGATGCGGGGTGTTGATCTTCAGGGAAACGTATGATAAAAAGGGATACGACCCTATAAAAAAGACCGGTGTCATAACGCAAAGGAGAAAGATAATCCAGGAATGGAACACGCCGATCTTCAAAAGCGATGAAGGAAAGGCGCTTATAAGTCGGCTGATATCTGAAGGCACAGGTTTATTTTATTCAACATCTATCTTGGTGCAATGAAAAAGATACTTCTTACCAACGACGACGGAGTATATTCCACTGGTCTTAAAGCCGCATACGATAGTGTAAAAGACCTTGGAGATGTGACCGTAGTTGCACCCTCCTCGCAAAAAAGCGGCGTGGGGCGGGGAATATCCATTTTTGAACCTCTGCGTGTATCTGATGCTAATGTGAACGGTTTCAGGGCGCATGCTGTTGCAGGCACTCCTACTGATTCTGTCATTCTTGGTATTTTTGTAATAATGAAAGAGAACCCGGACCTTGTGCTCTCTGGTTTCAACGTGGGTGAGAACATCAGTACGGACACTGTGACCACAAGCGGAACGATAGGCGCAGCGCTTGAAGCCGCAAGCTACGGGATACCTGCCATTGCAGCTTCCATACAGGTGCTGGATGAGGGCGATAAGTTCGATGATCACCGCGCTTACAGTTATGACTTTGAAGTGGGTGTCAGGATCGTGAACAGGATAGCGAAAAACGTGCTTGAGAAAGGGCTTCCCGAAGGTGTTGATCTTCTCAATGTCAATATACCAAGGCATGCAGCCATGGATACAGAGATAGAGATAACAAGACTTGCGCGAAAAATATTCATAACAGGCGTGGAGGAGCGCTTTGACCCCAGGGGCAGACCATACTACTGGATTAACGGGGAACTTATCCGCGATGCGGAAGAAGGGACTGACGTCAGGGCTGTAATGAAAAATGGACATATCTCAGTGACGCCGCTGTCGCTTGATTCAACAGCCAGGGTGGATTTCAGGGAGATAGAAGGGCTGCTTTAAAATCCTGTAAATATTGTTCTCGTTTCATGAAATAACTATTCATAGCAAGCATGTTAATTTCCTTAACCGATAACCTATGAATATTACATCGTTATCCTTGTGCCAGCCCTGCCTTCGATAGCAGGAAGCGCTTTGTCAAGGCTTGAAATTATCGCCATTTTTCCACCGGATCTTACGAACCGTACCGCTGCCAGCACCTTAGGCTCCATGCTGCCTTTCCCGAAATGCCCTTCTTTTATATACCGTTCTGCCTCGCTCACCGTCATTTCATCAATATCCATCTGGTTTTCTTTTCCAAAAAACAGCGCCGCCTTCTCTACATCTGTAAGTATAAGGAAAGTCTCCGCTCCCACGGCAGCCGCAAGCAAACTGCCCGTCAGGTCTTTATCTACCACTGCTTCGACACCGACGAGGAGACCGTTCTTCCTGACAACGGGTATCCCGCCCCCGCCTGCGGCAATGACGATAATTCCGGCATGAACAAGTTTTTTTATCGCTTCTTCCTCTATTATCTTTTCAGGCATGGGTGATGCCACCACGCGCCTGTACCCTTTCGTATCCTTTATCATCCGTATTCCCTGTTCTATTAACTTTCGCGCCTTGAATTCAGGAAAATAAAGACCTATGGGCTTTGTCGGGTTCACAAAGGAAGCACAGGAATCATCCACAAGCACCTGCGTCAATACTGTCACGACCTGTTTAATGATCCCTTTCTCTTTCAATCTGTTGTCGATGGACTGCTGCAGGGAATAACCAAGCATACCCTGCGTCTGCGCTCCACACACGTCAAGGGGCTGCGGGTGGACAAGACCGCATTCCTCCTGCATCGCAAGGATGTTTCCTATCTGGGGTCCGTTGCCGTGCGTGAGGATGACATCGAAACCTTTCTGGATGATCTCCACTATCTCCCCTGCTGTAATGTCTATCAGCCTCTGCTGCTCCTGCGGATCCCCCTTTGCAGGGTTCAATATCGCATTCCCGCCTATTGCGATCACGATCGTTCTCATATTCATTAATATTGTCGCCATATATATTAAATTTCCATCTTCAAAAGGTTTG
>JAHIHJ010000081.1 GCA_018899795.1 Methanobacteriota archaeon | reverse complement strand
GTGAGAAAAAATGGTTAATAGAATGTGAAATTGAGTTGTTGAAAAAGTAGGGTTGACGGATGTAGGGGGGAAAAAGCTAACTGTTCAGGTATAGATACTGTAGAATACTTATGCGGACTCTCTCCTAAACTTCACGTTCGAAAAGCAGATATACCCAGGAAGTAACGCTGCCCTGACCGGAGCCGCCGCCGCCGGTTGTTATATGCGTGAATGACCAGCCATTCATGGTCATGGTTTCAATTTCTGCCTCGATTTGCTCAGGTTCGGGAGGAAGGGTAGATCCGGATATTAAGCATGACGCTTTATACTTTTTCATATTTTGAGAGTCTCCTTTATTACATTTAACTAAACCATTATTCTTAACCTTATTTGAAGTTTTTGCTGGTCAAAATGAACCTCAGAAATAATACCAGATCGATGAATATTCCTCAACATCTTCGCCATCATCGTCCAGCCTTTTGAGATAATCATATATCGGCACATCTGTATAGTTATACGGTTCAACCAGCGCATACTTCGACTCCCATGGATAAAAGCGGTATATCCTCTTTCCGTCCTGCAATACCATTATCACTTCATGGTCCTGCCATGCTCGCAGATGCGATTTACCAAGCCTCGGTACATTAAATACAGCCTCATCTGTCCTCACAAGTCCTGGCAGGAACCTTGCTTCCTCTTTTCGTTCCTGCTCTATCCTCGCTATTGGAACCCGATAATCAATGGTTTCATCTTTTCCTTTGGTATTGAAGGTGTAGTATGGGTCTATCCCCGACCTCTTGAGCGTTTTTCTTAGAAGGCATGATTCATATTTTCTGCTGTTGTAATATGTAAATACCTGCTGGTTATATAGATTGATGCCAAGCCTTTTGATTTTCTTATTAGCTTCCAGCGAATCCGGTGTAAGCTCAGTGGGATGCTCAAAATGCGTTACGATTGATAATTCCCTTGTTCCCAGTTCATGATACTTATCGAATATTTCCATCAGGTCATCCGTAATTCTCTGCGGCATCGTTACCATGATCCTTGTACCTATCCTGATCCTTTCAACCTGTTCTATTCCTGATATTTCAGACAGCATCCAGTTGAGAGAGACATCATTCATGGTCAGGGGATCCCCTCCTGTGATCAGGACTTCAGAGATATGCGGGTTATCCTTTATCCATTGAAGAGCATTCGTCATTGTATCCTTTGAGAAAATCGCATCTTTTATATCAGTTATCTCCCAGTTCCTCTGGCAGTACACGCATATCTGCGGACACGAATCAAAAGGCTTGAGAATTAGTATCTGCGGGTACCTTCGTGTAATTCCTCTTACAGGGCTTGTAGATTTTTCATCCATGAAATCAAGATCAGTTCCGCTATTTTTACTCTGGATATAGTTCAGGCAGTAATTTTCACCAGGCAGCACCTGCGCCCTTATCGCATGATCATACCTGCCGCTATTTTCACGATCAAAAAGTGAGAGATAATATGGGGTTATCTGGAACGGAATTTTGTTTTTCATTGCGAGTTCAAGCCCTTTCAATTCGTCCGGGCTCAGCCTGACCATGGACTTAATGGAATCAATATCTTTGATAATGTTTGAGAGCTGCCATTTATAGTCCTGCCACTCTTTTTCGCCTGCATCGAACAAGTCCAGGATGAACCTTTTATTATCCAACCGTTCTTTTATCAGCTCTTTATCCAGTCCGGTCTTATAGCGCCTCATCCCATTTTCCATGTTCATTGCATAGTCATCAAGGGATTTCATGCGCTCCTTAGCAGCATCCATGCCGATCATTTTTAAAAATAACGGAACATCCATTTCAGCATACTGTCCGGAATTAGTGTTGATACCTTTAAAAAGGAAAATAAATTCCAGCAGGAATCCCCTGGTCAGATCCTCTGGTTCGATATCTCCTTTTCCAACTGAATATAGGCTTTGAAGAGCTGAAAAATTAGAAATGGTTTCGTTCTCAGTTCTGATAATGTTCTTAAAAACCCTTATGCATTCCTTAGCATTGTTCTTTTCAAGGAGGTTCATATCCTTAAAATATTTATCCGAATAAATATTATAAAGATGCCTCTCGATGTCGTTCAGATGATCGAACAGCCTGTTCCGTGCGTCCTGCAACGTATCGCTTGACTTTAGGATCTCATGGATTTCTTGATCGCACCCCCATAATGCCCCTATCAGTTTTGTATTGTCATATTCCAGTAATTCTTTCATCGTATCTTTAGCCCTCTATGATTGGTTTCCAAGAATACACTATCCTTCACCCCTTTTTTGGCCATTCCCCGGAATTAATTCCGGGGTCTTATCAGTCCCCGTATTTAAATACGGGGTCTTAT
>JAHIHJ010000080.1 GCA_018899795.1 Methanobacteriota archaeon | reverse complement strand
CACCTCCTGGAATCTGAACACGTTCTTGATCTGCGCAAGCAACTGATTGTTCTTGAAATGGCTCTGCTCAAGCGCGCCAGTCGGGCATGCTGCAACGCACGTTCCACAGCCCTTACACAATGCTTTGACTACGTTCGCCTTATTATCTTTCTCATCGAACTTTATTGCCTGGAAGGGACACATAAGTATGCAAACCTGGCATCCAACACAAACGTCAGGATTCACGACAGCAGTAATGCCTTCTGTTATTGCTTTCTTGTTCTTGAGCAAAATGGTTGCACGGCCTGCGCATGCGCTGCCCTGTGATACTGCGTATGGGATATCTTTTGGACCTGAAGCTACACCTGCAAGGAACACCCCGTCGATGGTTGTATCCACAGGTTTCAATTTAGGATGCGCTTCCATCAACAATCCGTCTGCTGCCTTTGATAATTTCAATAATTGCTGTATCTGGCCAATCCCCTCATTCGGGACGATGCCTGTTGCAAGCACGATAAGATCGAATTCAAGATTCCGGATTTCACCGGCAAGCGTGTCCTCTACCCGCACCTTGATATTCTTGGTAACAGGGTCTTCCTTAACTTCAACCGGTCTTCCGCGAAGGAATTTGACACCAAGGTTTCGAGACCTGTTATACGACTCCTCATATCCCCTGAATGGCGTCCTGATATCAATATACATGATAGTGTGGTCAGTCTCAGGGCGCTTTTCCTTGAGAAGCTGCGCGTTCTTTATGGTGACCATGCAGCATACACCTGAGCAGTAAATGTTGGTATTCTTATCACGCGACCCGACACAGTTCACGAATCCTACGCGTATCGGTTCTTTGCAATCCGAAGGCCGCACAACATGCCCGCCAGTTGGGCCAGCTGCATTGAGCAGCCGTTCGAACTCCATTGCCGTAATGACATTATCATATAACCCGTACCCGAAATCGTGTTTGGGTTCGGGATCGTAGGTCTTGAAGCCCACTGCTCCAATGATGACCCCAACATTCAAGTCAGTATAAGAAGGTTTCATATCATAGTCTATCGCCTTGCTCTCACACGCTTTTGCACACGCTTTGCATGAGATGCAGTTCTCCATATCGATCACGGCGCGAAGAGGAACTGCCTGCGGGAATGAGACGTATATCGCTTTGCGTGTACCAAAGCCTTCGTTAAAGTCATAAGGCACTTCAACAGGACAGACCTCACTACACTTTGCGCATCCTGTGCATTTGGCAACATCAAGATACCTGGGTTTATGCTCCACCTTCACGGTGAAGTTCCCAACATACCCCTCCACTGCTTTCACTTCTGAATAGCTCATTATCTGGATATTCTTATTTCGCGCAACTTCCACCATTTTTGGCCCGAGGATACAGATCGAACAATCGTTGGTAGGGAACACTTTATCAAAGCGCGCCATCCTGCCGCCTATTGATGGTTCCTTCTCAACAAGATAGACCTGGAAACCCATATCTGCAAGGTCAAGCGCCGACTGCATGCCAGCGACGCCAGCCCCTATTACGAGCGCTTTATCAATAACCGGCACTTCGCTCGCCTGCAGTGGCTCAAGTAACTTTGAACGCTCAACGCCCATTCGAATAAGGTCCTTTGCCTTCTCCGTGGCTTTTTCCTTCTCCCACATGTGTATCCATGAACAATGGTCCCTGATATTCACAAATTCAAGGAAGTACTGGTTCAAGCCCATCTGTTCAAGACAAGCGCGAAATGTTGGTTCGTGAGTCTTGGGAGAACATGCCGCCACGACCACTCGGTTGAGGTTAAGCTCTTTTATCTTCTGCTGGATGTCTGCTTGCCCCGAATCTGAGCATGTGAATTTATTGACAGAAGTGACCTTCACACCGGGAAGCGTGCCAATATAATCAGCTACAGATTTTGTATTAACTACCCCGCCGATATTCACCCCGCACTCACAAATAAACACACCTATCCTCTTCTCGTCTGAAATTTCCGGTTCTGTTTTCTGGTCTGTCATTTTACCCCTTCTGTTTTTTTATTAAGTGGATTTGGTCCTAATGCCTTCACATTATCAACAAATTTTATGATCGTTTCCTGGAACTTCTTGCCTTCGCTTGCCGATACCCACTCGACTTTAAGCCTGCCATCAAGCCCAAGGTGTTTCAGGGCATCCATCATATTTTTCATCCGTTCATCTGTGTGAACATTACCCTCAATATAATGGCAGTCACCAATATGGCATCCGGTAACAAGTATGCCGTCAGCCCCATCCTTTAATGCCTGAAGGATGAAAGTCGGTTCAATCCTGCTGCTGCACATGACTCGCACTATCCTGCTGTTCGCAGGATACTGGAGTCTGCTGACACCTGCAAGATCTGCGCCCGCATAACTGCACCAATTACAGCAAAATGTCAGGATATTTGGTTCAAAATCGCTCATCTGATCCCCTCCGCGTATGCCTTAAGCACAGCAAAGATATGTGGCGACGTGAAATGCCTCGAAGTTATCGCACCTGTCGGGCACTCTGCCGCGCATGATCCACATCCTTTGCATACTGCAGCATTGATCTCTGATTTCTTTGTAGTATATATTATCTCTTCTGTAATGACGGTCACTTCTTTCAATGTGGGCGCCTTGTATGGGCAAACCAGCACGCACCTTCCGCAGCCTATGCATTTATCCAGGTCGACCACAGATATTTCCCCGCTGATCTCAAGCGTGTCCCTTGATAGGATAGTACATGCACGCGACGCTGCAGCAGAAGCCTGGCTGATCGCTTCATTAATGAGTTTTGGCGCCTGGGCGGTTCCGCACAGGAAAGCACCGTCCGTGGCAAATTCCACAGGTCGAAGCTTGATATGGGCTTCGAGGAAGAACTTGTTAGCATCCAGAGGAACTTTGAACATTGATGAAAGTGTCTGGTTTGATTCTGGAGTCACAAGCGGCGCGCTTAGCACAACAAGATCAGCGTCAATATCAAAATCCATGCCAAGTAAATGGTCGTACACGCCCACCTTTCCTTCTGAAACAACAGGTTCCTTATCTTCAGTATAGCGCATGAAGATGACTCCAAGGTCTCTTGCCCTTGTATAAAGTTCTTCCCATACACCATACGTCCTGATGTCCCTGTATAAGACATAGACATCTTTCTTTGGGTCTGCTTGCTTTAGCCGTATGGCGTTTTTCACAGCAGTTGTGCAGCATACCCTTGAGCAGTAAGGGCGTTCGTCGTTCCTTCCGCCAGCGCATTGTATCATAACTATTTTCCCGGCATCCACGCCACTTTCAAGCATCTCTTCAAGTTTGCTCTGGGTTATGATATTGTCGTATTTGCCGTAGGAGAAATAACCTTCAGGCAATAATTCACTGGCGCCGGTTGCGATTATCACGACTCCTGACTCGATATCCTCATCCACATTTGGTCCTTTTACATGCGCTTTAAAATTTCCCATAGACCCCTTTGCTTCTGTAATTTCTGTACCTTTAAGAAGTCTGATATTAGGCATTGACTCCACTTTTTTTATCATCTTTTCAAGCATATCTTTTGCATTGGATCCATCCTGAAGCTGCGTGACCTTTTGCACAAGCCCGCCAAGCTCCGGTGTTTTTTCAACTAGAGTGACATTGAAACCCTTTTCTGCGATATCAATAGCGGCAGTCATGCCAGTGACCCCGCCGCCGATGACTAAAGCATCATGGTTAAATTCCATTGTCTGTTTAGAAAGTGGCTGGTTTAGCCTCACCCGGGATACGCTCATCCTGACAATATCCCTGGCTTTATGCGTAGCTTTTTCTTTTTCCTGCTGGTGTACCCAGCTGCAGTGTTCCCTGATATTAGCCTGTTCAAATAAGTATGGATTCAATCCTGCTTCCATGCATACTTTCTGGAATACAGGTTCATGGGTTCTTGGCGTGCATGCAGCCACAACCACTCTGTTCAGGTCATGTTCTTTGATCATATCAACGATGCCGGAAAGGCTGTCGCTGCTGCAGGCATAGACCTGCTCCTTTGCAAAAATAACATTCGGTTGGGTCTTTGCATATTCCACTACAGAAGGAACATCTACGACATTACCTATGTTAATACCGCATCTGCATACTATCACTCCTATCCTTGCCTCGTCACCTATTTTTTTCTCTTGAGGATATACTTTTTCAGTAATAAGAGTGCCGCGCTGGCTTGACAACAGAGACGATGCTTTACTTGCTGCGCCGCTTGCATCTGCTACCGTGTCGGGTATGTCCTTGGGGGACTGCATGGTGCCGGAAACAAAAATACCCGGACGCGTTGTTTCCATGGGGCTGTCTATCTTTGTAGCGATATTCCCGAATTCGTCAAGCCCAATATCCGCTATCTGAGCTAACTTTTCACTTGCAGCAGATGGGGTCAGTCCGATCGAGAGGACCACTAGATCGAATTCTTCTTGCTTGATGCCATTTCCCTCAACTTCGTACTTAAGTGATAGTTTGTTATTCTTAGGATTGACCTCAACCCCTGAAGGTCGGCTGCGGATGAAGTTGATGCCATTTTCCTTCTTTGCTTTCTGGTAGAATTCCTCAAATCCCTTTCCAAAAGCACGGACATCAATATTGAAAATCGTGGTCTTAAGTTCAGGGTCGTGCTCCATTGCGACCATAGCTTCCTTAATAGCATACATGCAGCATACGCCGCTGCAGTTCTTACGTCCTATTTCAGGGCTTCGCGAGCCAATGCACTGTATCCATGCTATCTTTTTGGGATGCGAGCCATCGGCAAGCAGTACATGTCCCTGGTTTGGACCTGATGAACTGAGCTGCCTCTCAAACTCAAGTGATGTAAGGACATTGGGATGATCAGACCTGAACTGGGGAAGAATCGACGGGTCAAAAGGTGTGAATCCGGTAGACAGGATGATGCTGCCTACATTGAGTTCTACGATCTTATCCTTGTCTTCATAATTTATAGCATCGTTCTGGCAGACCTTCTTGCATACCCCGCATTTGCCTTTAGTAAAATATAGGCAGTGTTCGGCATCGATCGTGTATATTCGGGGGATAGCCTGCGGAAATGCCAGATATATCGCTTTCCTTGTCCCCTGACCTTCATTATATTCGTTGGGAACTTTTGATGGGCATTTAGTTGAGCATATTTCACAACCAGTACACTTTGCAGCATCCACATAAGTGGCTCTTTTCTTTACCTGTACCCTGAAGTCTCCGGCTTCACCTTCGATCCCTACGATTTCGCTGTTTGTCAGGATTTCTATGTTAGGGTGCCTGCCTGTATCTGCGAATTTAGGTGATAATGTACACATTGCACAGTCAAGCGTCGGGAATGTCTTATCAAGCTGTGCCATCCTTCCGCCTATTGAAGTGCTGTTCTCTATCAAATATACCTTAAGACCGCTGTCCGCGAGGTCAAGCGCGCTCTGAATACCAGCAATTCCGCCTCCTGCTATTGCAACGGCTCCGACTAATTTATTCATTATGCACACCTCCGATTTTCCTCATGAACTCGCTGTTTTTAACAAAGTTCTGGTCTATACCAAGTTCTTCGGGCGAAAATCCCATTGCAAGTCCGAGTAATTGTGAATAATGCAGGATGTGAATACCATATTCATCGCCGAATTTTGTCTTGATCTCAGTCTGTCCCACGTCAAGTTGCAGGTGGCAGAAGGGACATGCGTCAACCACGCAATCAACACCAGCGTCTTTCATATGTTTGAGCTTGTTATTTACAAGTTTAAGAGCGGTATCAAGTACCGCAGTCCTGGCGCCACCTCCTGCTCCGCAGCAAGCATTTTTGTCCTCATAATCGATACTTTTTGCGCCCGTAGCCTCAACAAGCTCGTCAAAGAACCTTGGATTTTCTGCACTGCCAAGATGTCTCTCCTTTGTAGGTTTTATCAGATGGCAGCCGTAGTGGACTGCGACCTTAAGATCAAGTGGCTTTTTAATAGCGGATTTGATTTTTTCAATACCAATGTCCTTGTATAAATACTCAATAATATGACGCACATCTATCTTGCCTTGAAACTCAAGTTCTATTTCCTTCAAGATATTATTGACTTTTTCCTTAAGAACAGGATCGTGCTTAAGAATATGATTTGCATCCACGAGCGAGCCGAAACACCCATTGCAGACAGTAAGTATATCATTCCCCATCTTTTCAGAGAGGACGATATTTCTGCTTGCCAGGGCCAGCCATGTATCCTTGTCAAAAGACCTGAAAACACCGGGTGCAGGGCAGCATGAAGCGCCTTCTATATCTTCAAGCTTCACGCCAAGTTTATCCAGGGTTTTCTTAGTTGCAGCTTCAATACCCGGATACCTGTTCGGTGCAATGCATCCCAGGAAAAACGATAATTTTGTCATTTTTTCTCCTCCTCAGCCACAAGCTTATCAAAACCCGTCAGTTTCAAAAGTTTCCTGACATCTTTCAAGCCATTTTCGAATTTGTGTACGGTTGGAGGGACTTCATCAAGACCCAGTTTTTTTCGCTTCACTTTAGTATCATCATTTATAGGAACTGCATGACCGAACTTTACAACGACCTGACCTACTTTCCTGTGCGGCCCCAGCATGATCCCACTATGCACAGCTATGGTGCGTATCTTGAGCAATGCATCCACATTTTGTACTCCCTGAGGGCAGCGTTCCTGGCATTTGTAACAGGTCGTGCAGTACCAGATATATGGATCATTTAGAAGTTGTTTTTTCATCCCGAGATTTGCCATTCGAAGTATTTTCCTGATATTATAATTACCCTCATGCTCGGCCATTGGGCATCCTGATGTGCATCCTGTACAGTTAAAACATAGAGCTATCTTTTCAGCACCAGGTTCCTCAAATATCTCTTTTGTGAATGTTTTGTCAAAATCACTGGATTGAACGGTTTCGCTCAATTCACTCACCTCCGATTTGCTCTGCAAGGAAAACACTCAAATCCTTTATTTCGAAATCATATTTTTCAACTGACTCCAGTTCTTCTTTCATACACGAGAGGTGGGCAAGACATTTGGGACATGTCGTAACAAGTACTTTTGCACCGGTCTTTTTAGCCTCATCGAGACGGGTTTTCCGTATTGCTTTACTTTTATCATCGCAATTCATCATTGAGCTCACCCCACAGCACCATGCATTTTCCCTGTTATGTTCCATTTCAATAATTTTTGCGCCCGCTGCTTTGATGGCATTCCTGGGGGCATCATATTCACCCATATGTCTGCCTAGCCTGCATGCATCATGGTATGTAACCACAGCATCGGTCTTTATTCCAAGTTTATCGTCATTAAGAAGCTGTGAAATATGTATAACTTCTATGGGCAGTTCATAATCCTTGCTGAAAGTACGGTAGCATTCCGCACATGAAGTAACAAGCTTCTTGATGCCGCTTTCCTTAATGAGTTTGATGTTTTGTTCTTTTAGTTTCTCAAATGTCTGCACATCGCCCTGCCAGAGCTGGTCATGACCGCAGCATTTGAGCTTAAGGAGTTTCGGGTTATATCCAGCTTTGTTCAACAATTTCATAGATGATGCCGCAATGGGT
>JAHIHJ010000009.1 GCA_018899795.1 Methanobacteriota archaeon | reverse complement strand
GGATTCGGATGTCATAAGGAGCGCCGAGGATGTGGGCGACCTTATGGGGAAACAGAAGCTTCCGGCAAGATTGATGTGATGAGCGCATATATTTTATATCCTGCCATACCATCAATCATTATATGGAAAGCCCGGAATCCCTCTTTACAGGCAACAGCGATGCCCTGTGCATATTGTGCAGGGGAGCTAAACTATTATGCGGCAAACAGAGGTGTCCTGTCCTTGTCAAATTCTATTCCCGTGTCAGGCTCAAGCCTCTCACAGACAGCCTGAACATCGAAGGCTCCTCCCCACCAGGCGTATTCGTGGGCAGGATCGGGTATCCATACGTGTCAGTGGGTCCCCTCATTCCGCCGTCGCATGGTGATACTACTCTTCTTGACACGCCTGAGATGTGGCTGGGTAAAAGCATCGACGATATCGTGGATTTCCGCTCGCAACTCGTGCGGGGCAAGCATCTTGTTCATATTAGAGACCTCGAAAGCAGCCACATAATAGAAGCCACGCGGGAAATGGCGCTTTGCTCTTCACCCATAGACGTGGAAGCCGAGTTCCTTAAAAAACCAAGCGCCAGGCTTGTACTTGATGATGAAGTGCAGCCATTCGGTCCCACGGCGCCGCTTAAAAAGATAGATGTGGGGAATACGAAGTTCGACCAGAGGATGGAAAAGGCGTACAATGATACTGATCTTCTGTCAAAAGATGCAGTTCTCGGGCTTTATAAAAACGGGATTCTTATCTCAAGCATCCAGAAGGCTTTTTCTGTAGGATCATTCGGGGAAGGCAAGGCGAGAAGGTTCGTTCCTACACGATGGAGCATCACTGCGGTCGACAGCATGATAGGCGCGAACCTGATGGAGAAAATGAAGGATTTCCCGCTCATAAATGAATACATGGTCTTTGAATCATGGCAGCTTGATAACAGGTTCGTGGTGCTTATGATGCCGAAAGCCTGGAGCTACGAACTCATTGAGGCATGGTATCCCAATACAGTGTGGAACCCGTTCGGGAAGGACGTGGCGATAATGTCATCTTCTGAAGGTTATGAAGGGAGGACAACTTACGCAGAGATAGGCGGCTGCTACTATGCGGCGCGGCTTGCGGTGAACGAGTATCTCGTCAAAGAGAAACGGCAGGCGCGCGTGGTGATATTGAGAGAAGCACATCCTGGTTACATAATGCCTGTGGGGGTGTGGAATGTGAGGGAGAACGTGAGGGCTGCGCTGAAAACTGTGCCCAGGAAATGCGCTTCTTTGAATGAGGCTTTTGATTATATTTCTACCAGACTTGTAATTCCAAAGCCGAGATGGATAAAAGAAAGCACGGTGCTGAAGGAGACCCTGTTCCAGCGCGGGCTTGAGGATTTTTTTAATAAGTTCATGTCTGTTTGTTACAAAAATTTATTATACTATCCGTGCCACAATTTTAGCACCACGATTGTTATTTTGATTTTATTAATTTTACGGTAAAAAAATATATATGTTAATAATACATAAACTGTATTTTGTAAACATATAATAATTTAGGGGTATTATGTAAGACATGTGGTGATATTGTTCCTGAAGTTGATGAGTATGGTGAATGTGAAGATTGCCGCTCAGAACACCAAGACCATGACCCTGACAGGAGTTTAGTGCGAAATATAAGTTCCTTCCATTCATAGACATATTTCCAAAGCTTTTTATTGATATACCATGTCTTTTGGGGGATATGAGAGCGGTCATACCTTTTAAGAAGAGCAATGCCAAATCAAGGCTGTCATCGCTCCTTACTGATAAAGAAAGGGAAGATTTCGCCATGGCTATGCTCTCGGACGTGGCAGGGACCCTTGTGAGTTCAGGATGCTTCGAAGTAGTGGATATACTCTCCACCTCTATCATTGATTGCGATGGCGCCAACACTGTACTGGCAAATTCAGGTCTTAATGAAGCCCTTAACGAGTACCTGAAAAAGATGTCTTCACATTCGCTGAATGAGCCTGTCCTTATAATCATGGCTGATATTCCGCTTGTTTCTATTCAGAACATAAAGGATATCACTGCAAGCCGATCAGATGTTGTCATCGCACCTGGCAGGATGGGCGGTACCAATGCTATATTCATCCGCGACCCCTCGCGCTTCCATGTTGATTATTACGGCGCAAGCTTCTTAAAACACATGGATATAGCGCAAAACAATGGTCTTGCGGTTGAAGTATTTGACTCTTTTAATCTGAGCACTGACATCGATGAGGTGGCTGATATTTCTGAAGTGCTGCTTCACGGGACCGGGCGCGCGGCAGGCTGCCTGAAAAAGCTCGGGTTCGTTCTTGCAGAGAACGGGGGCAGGGTTGGAGTCAAGAGAACTTAGAGAATAGCCTCAAATCTCTGTTTCGGAACGCAATGCTCTTCCCAGCTCCCTGTGTCTCTCCACGATCACATCAGCCTCTTTCAGGCTCTCCCTGCCAAGGTACGCAACAACGGCAATACATCGCAAGCCCGCGCTTTTTGCAGAGCGTATGCCAAGGGGAGCGTTCTCTATGACTATGCAGTCTTCTTTTTGAACGCCCAGCTTTTCGATAGCCTTGAGGTATGGTTCAGGGTCAGGCTTGCTCTTTTTCACATCGTCGCCGGTAATTATGACCTGGAAGGCGCCCGGAAAGAACTTATTCATGAGCCCATGCACGGTTTTTCGATTTGAGCCTGAGACCACAGCTAGCCTGTAAACAGGTGCAAGATCAGCTAGCAGTTCTTTAATACCGTCAAAGGGCAAGACCTGTTCTATCCTGTTGAATATCTCGATTTTCCTGCTGCTGAGTTCCTTCGCATCCTTATCTGTCGGGACTCTCCCGAATCGCCTGAATATTATATCCACTGTCTGCATGTGGTTTGAACCCTCAAGCTCATAGATATCTCTCTTTTCGACCTCGATACCTGCGGTGGCAAATGCCTGCTTCCACGCCTCTGCGTGATAAGGCATGGAGTCCACGAGTACACCGTCCATGTCAAAGATTATGGCTTTCATAAAAGACCTTTAATTCATTATTAGTCATCAATTGGAATAAAATAGAAGAATCAAATAGAAGTTCCTTCCAGTATATTCTTCACAATCTCCGCTGCTCTGGGCGCAACCTCTGCTTCGAGAGTTTCAAAATTATTTTCTCCCATATTTTCTTTGAATTTTTTAAGATTTGATTCAGTTGATTCAAGGTATGGGTCTTCTATCTGAATTCTTATATCTTTTGCAAGCAGATAACATGCCATTGCCTCTTTAATTTTTTTTTCATCAGTAAATGCACCTCCGAGATTGTTCAGCCAAATGCCTTCGTTTTTTCGGTCTCCAATTTCCTTGGCAATCTTCAGGGCTTTTTTATAATACTCAATAGCTTTTCCCCTATCTCCAAGTTTAATGTAAGAATCACCGAGGTTTCCAAGAGATGCACCTTCACCTTGTCTGGCTCCTATTTCTTGGGCAATCTTCAAGGCCTTTTTATAATACTCAATAGCTTTTTTCATATCACCCAAAGAACTATAAGCCATTCCTAGATTATCCAGGGTTGCACCAATTAGATATTCATGTTCAATTTCATGTGCAATTTCCATGGCTTCTTTAAAGTATTTGATGGCTTCAAAAAATTTTCTTTGGGAATTGTACACACGTCCAATCTCTCTTTTTAAAAAACCTTCAATTTCTTTGTCTCCGATTTTTTGTGATATTTTTAGTGCTTTCTCAAAGTACTCTTTTGACAAAATAAAATTTTCT